>CAMYZR010000261.1 GCA_947303905.1 uncultured Atopobiaceae bacterium | reverse complement strand
CAACGAGCACCTTCGGCCCAAAACCTCGCGCGCAGGTACTGATTCACGCTGCGGACGGATCCAGCGAACAGATCAGCGTCCCTGTGGCAGTGGGGCGCATCATCGCATCAAAGGAGAAGGCGAACGAGATACATCCCACCTCACGTGCAGAGCTTCTGTATGTGATAGGGGAGACCTCCATCGCCTGCGCCCGCGCTCGCATCGAGCGGCTCATCGACCGTCGCGAGTACAGCTCATCTGAGGTGCGCAACAAGCTTCGCATGGACGGGTATTCACCCAATGTCACGGATGACTGCATTGCCAGGGCTTGTCACGTGGGACTCATCAGCGACCTCCGCTATGCAGACTCCTTCATACGCTCGAAGGTGTACGCAGGGTGGGGCATGCAGCGCATAGAGCGCGAGCTCAAGGCAAGGGGCATCGACGTCAGGGAGGTACCGGGCTGGCCGTATGACTACCTCGACCCAGAGGATGAGCTGCGTCGCGCCGTGGAGCTCGCACGCACGCGCCGCGTCAGTGGTCCGCGGGCATACGTGAAGCTCGTGCGCTACCTTTGCTCGCGCGGGTTCACCACTTCGGTGGCTGGAAGGGCTGCGGGTGAGGTGCTCGCCGACCAGGACGACCGAGACCTTGTTGACTTTTAGTGTGGAGTCACGTTTGTCCACATACGGTGCGTTTGTGACATTTGACAGTTTCGCGAATCGAACATACGATTTATATGCCGTTTGAGTCATTTCTCGTCTGCTGGCTCGCCAGCTGACGTTTTATTTTTCTAGCACGCAGCCGACAGGGCCCCGTCATGGGGCTATAGAGACATACCTCGGATGGCGGGTGCCGATACCTGTACCGGCTTCCTTAACCAAACTTGTGAAAACGCTCATTCGAGGAGACGGCATGGACACCTTATCGATCGTCATAGGCATTGTGTGCCTAGCGATAGGCGCATTAGTTGCCTATCTGTATCTAAACAGCAAGAACAACGCTCGCGTGATCGAAGCCGACCGCCATGTCGCCGAGGCCGAGGCCCGCGCGCAGCGCATCACCTCCGACGCCGAGCGCGATGCGGAGAGCGCTCGCAAGACGGCCCTCGTCGAGGCGCGCGAGGAGATCCTGCAGCTGCGCAAGGAGCAGGAAGCCGAGGAGAAGAAGCGCAAGGGCGAGCTCCAGAACATGGAGAACCGCATCCTGCAGCGCGAGGAGTCCCTCGACAGGCGCAACGACTCCCTCGACCGCTAGGAGCATCAGCTCTCGAGCCTCCAGGGCCAGCTTGACCGTCGCAAGAACGAGGTCGACGCCCTTTACGGCCAGCAGATGAGCGAGCTGGAGCGCATCTCCGCCCTCACCAAGGAAGATGCCCATCGTGAGCTCCTCGACCACGTGCGCGCCGATGTCGTGCGCGAGGAGGCGCAGATCCTGCGCGACTCCGAGCAGCGCGTTCGCGCTCAGGCCGACAAGACCGCCCGCGAGATCCTGTCCCTGGCCATCCAGCGGGTTGCCGCATCATCGGCCGCGAGGGCCGCAACATCCGCACCTTCGAGCAGGTCTCCGGCGTCTCCCTCGTGATCGACGACACCCCCGAGACCGTCGTGCTCTCGAGCTTCGACCCCGTCCGTCGCGAGACCGCGCGCGTCGCTCTGGAGAACCTCATCGCCGACGGCCGCATCCATCCCGCACGCATCGAGGAAATGTACAAGAAGGCAGAGCGCCTCGTCAACGAGCGCGTCCAGGAGGCGGGCGAGCAGGCCGCCTACGATGCGGGCATCCACGACCTGCACCCTGAGCTCGTCAAGACCCTTGGCGCCCTGCGTTACCGCACCTCGTTTGGCCAGAACGTGCTGCAGCACTCCGTCCAGGTGTCCGCACTCTGCGGCATCATGGCTTCCGAGCTCGGTCTCGACGCCAAGCCAGCAAAGCGAGCCGGCCTTCTGCACGACCTCGGCAAGGCGATCGACCACGAGGTCGAGGGCCCGCACGCCATCCTCGGCGCGGACCTCTGCCGTCGTTACGGCGAGCGCCCCGAGATCGTCCACGCGGTCGAGGCGCACCACGCCGATGTCGAGCCGAACACGGTGCTCGACGTGCTCGTGCAGGCCGCTGACGCCATCTCCGCGGCACGTCCCGGCGCCCGTCGCGAGTCCGCCGAGAACTACATCAAGCGCCTCGAGAAGCTCGAGGAGATCTCCAACGCCCACGACGGCGTCGAGCGCACCTATGCCATGCAGGCAGGACGCGAGCTCCACGTCATGGTGCAGCCCGAGAAGATCTCCGATGCGCAGGCCGTCGTGCTCGCACACGACATCGCGACGCAGATCGAGGACGAGATGGAGTATCCCGGCCAGGTGCGTGTCGTGGTCATCCGCGAGTCCCGCGCCGTCGACGTCGCCAAGTAGGACCTTCGATGCCCGAGCTCAATGGTTCCAGCCTTGCGTCCTTCGTCTCCCAGATGGGAGGCGACAGGGCGCTTCGCGTTGAGGAGAACCTGGGCTCGGGCTTCGTACGCCTGAGGGTTGCCGAGGCCGAGCGCCGCCAGGCGGCCCACGACATCCGCTGCACCGAGGACGTCGTCATCGAGATGCTGCGCAACGCCCGCGACGCAGGTGCCCGCCGCATCTACGTGGCAACCGCTCGCGAGGGCGACAGGCGCACCATCACGATGCTCGATGACGGATCGGGCATTCCCCGTGAGCTCTGGAGCGCAATCTTCGATGCGCGCGTGACCTCCAAGCTCGAGAGCGTGCACATGGACCGATGGGGCGTGCACGGCCGCGGAATGGCGCTGTTCTCCATTCGCGAGAACGTGACGTCCGCCCGAGTGGCAGACAGCGTCATGGGTGGCGGCTCCTCGATCTGCATCACGACGGACACTACGAGCCTCACCGAGCGTGCCGACCAGTCGAGCTGGCCTACCGTTGCGCGTGACGGGGAGGGCCATCTTGCCATCGAGCGCGGCCCGCACAACATGATCCGCACCTGCTGCGAGTTCGGCCTCGAGGAGCGGGGGTCATGCGAGGTCTTCTTTGGCTCGCCTGCGGAGATCGTCGCCACGGCACGCACGCGCGTCAAGAGCAGCCTGCGTGGCTCGGACCTCCTCTTTTTAGACGACCTTTCGACCGTGGCGCCGCTCGAGCGGTTCAGGCTGGCGTCTGATGCACGCGAGCTCGTCGAGGTGTCACAGGCCCTCGGGCTCGACATTTCCGAGAGGACCGCCCATCGCATCATGGCGGGTCAGATCCGTCCGCTCAGAAGCGTGGTCGCGCGCCTCACCCACAGAAGCGGAGCCCAGCAGCCGCGCGGGGTTGACC
>CAMYZR010000260.1 GCA_947303905.1 uncultured Atopobiaceae bacterium | reverse complement strand
ACGGACATCACGCCTGCAGGCCGAGCCCGGCTGACAGAGGTGCCCATTCCCGCGGCAAAGCCCGGCTGGGTGCTCGTGCGTGTACGCGGCATCGGAATGAACCACTCGGAATGGGAGCTGAGGCACGACGAGATCAGGGAAAGCTACATCACACATCCCATCATTCCTGGCATTGAAGGGGTTGGCGAGGTCGTTGATGCCTCAGACCAGCCGTTTGTTGTGGGGCAAAAGATTTGCATGCTCATGGGTGGCATGGGGCGCACCTGGGATGGAAGCTACGCCGAGTATTGTCTGGTGCGTGCCGACCATCTGTTTGCGATTCCTCAGACAGCGTGTGGCCTGCCGTGGGCGACGCTAGCCGCCATTCCCGAGACCTTCTTCACCGCGTGGGGCTCGCTCTTTGAGTGCCTGCAGCTCACGGCTGATGAAACGTTGATGATTCGTGGCGCGAGTTGTGGCCTGGGCTACGCGGCAATCCAGATCGCCAGGGCACTCGGAGCGCGCGTCATTGCCACCACGCACCGAGACAAGTACTTTGCGCTGCTCAAACAGATTGGTGTCGACGACGGGAAGCTTGCGGGCGCCGGTGTACGTGCGGACAAGGTTCTAGAGCTTATCGGACCCAAGACACTGCGCGACTCACTGGGTTGTCTCAACCATGGGGGCATCTGCTGTGACACCGGCATCCTAGGCGGCGAGTTTACACTCGATGGCTTTGACCCCATCAAAGGCATTCCCAACGGCTGCTATCTTACGGGGTTCTTCTCCAACTACCCCACGCAGCAGGTGATGGATGAGATCTTCTCGTTTGTTGCTGAGCATAGCATTGAGCCCTTTGTGGCGCAGGTCTTCGACTTTGATCACCTGCCTGATGCCCTGGCGCTCCAGGATGCGGGCGGTTTCCAAGGCAAGCTGGTCATCGTTAACGAAACAGCGTGATATCTGGTGCCAGATACCGAATCTCGCGTCGACATAAGGGAGGATCTGAAATGACAACGATGATGGGACGCCGCACGTTTCTTGAGATCGCTGCACTGAGTGTTGGATTGCTCGCTGGCTGTGGCAACGCTGCGAGCTCTGCGAACGACGATGTGAGCGCACGTAAGGTCTTACGCTTTGGCATGGGTTCGCTTGGCGCGCCACTCGACATGCAGAAGAACGGCATGTCGGTGGCTGGAACACTTACGGACAGCATCTTCGAGGGCCTGCTGACCTGGAATGACGACCTGCATCTGGTTCCCACACTGTTGACTGAGCTGCCGTCGTTTGCTGATGACGGCGTCACGCTTCCGTGCGAGCTTCTTCCTGGCGTGACGGTCCATGACGGGAGCACGCTGACGACCGAGGATGTGAAGTTCACGTTCGAGCGCATGTTCAATCCGGCTACCGGTGCGGGCAACTATGAGTTCTACCAGCAAATCAAGGGTGCGCGCGAGATGCTTGCAGGAGAGCGCGACAACCTGGATGAGGGCATCGTCATCGAGGACGACACCCATTTCTCGTTTGTGCTCTCCGAGCCCAGCGCAACTTTCATTCCAGCGCTCGGCGTCTTCTATGCCCACATCTTCCCCCACGAGGCGTGCGCAGCCGCAGGGGATCTGTGGGGCTTGGACACCAACGCCATCGGTACGGGCAAGTACCTCCTCGAAAGCAACGACGACACCACGCAGGCGGTGTTCAAGCGTTTTGAGGAGTACCACGGCGAACGGCCGCTTCTGGATGAGATCGACATCATCTACTACCCAGATGGCTCCACCAAGCTCAACGCGTTCAAGAATGGCGACATCGACTGGTGTGACATCGGCTTCTCGCTGTACCGTGAGTACAAGGATGACCCTGACTTTGTGGGAAACACCTATCCATACCTGCCGCTGGGGCTGCAGTTCGTCAACCTCAATCTCAACGATCCGCAGCTCGCGGACGTACGGGTGCGTCAGGCGCTTTCGCTGGCCATCAACCGTCAGGAGCTGGTAGACGAAGTGATGGATGGCCAAGGTCAGGCGGCGTCAGGCTTCTTGACTCCGCAGATTCCTGGCTTTGACGAAGCCGCCCCTGCATTTGAGTACAACCCGGACCGTGCGCGCGAGCTCCTGAACGAAGCTGCGCCAGATGGGTTGCACATCGACTTCCGCACGCGGGCGCTCTTCTCTACGGTGGCAACGGCCATCCAGGGATACTGGCAGGCGGTAGGTGTGGACTGCGACCTCCAGCAGATGGATAACGGCATCTTCATGCAGGACTGGGCAGCCGGAAACCTGCAGGTGTTGGTGAACGGATGGTTTGCGGACTACCCCGGTGGCGATGGTCTGCTTTCGTACTTTATGACTGACAATGCCAAGAACCACAGCTCGTTCTATGCCAATCCGGCATTTGACGAACTAGTTGCACAAGCACGTATTGAGCTTGACGCTGACGCACAGGCAAACCTGTACCGACAGGCAGATGACATCTTGACCCGTCAGGACTACGCGACGATTCCCATCCTGTACCCGCACTACAACTATGCGGCCAAGCCGTGGGTGCTCAACCATCAGGTGGGAAACATGAGCTTCAATATGTGGAACATCGACATCGACACCCAGCAGTAGGAAGGGCCACAAGCCAAGTATGCGCTGGAAGCCGCCGCAATACGACCGCCTCTCCTGCCGCGCGGGTCGGGAAAAGGAGACGGGGCCACAACCCGCGTATAATAAAAGAACACCTATCACGTCACATTAGAAGGAGGCAAGCATGAACAGCGTCATCTTCCAAGAGCAGACCTTCGTACCCGTCGGGACTAGCGTCGGTCTCACCGAGCTTGACGGCGAGCAGCTCATCCGCGTGGTAAAGCCCGAGGAAAACGTTGAGCCTGACGTGCCCACGTACGCACGCCTCGTGGGCAGCGACTTCCACAACGGGACCATCGAGGTAGACGTCCGTGCGCGCCTCATGCATTGGGCCGATATCGACTGCCGCGGGTTCATCGGGTTTGTGTTCCGCGCCATCGAGGACAATGACCGTTTTGAGAGTTTCTATGTCCGCCCACGCAACGGCCGCAGCTGCACCGAGCCGCAGCGCCGCATCCATACCATGCAGTACTTCAGCTATCCCGGCTACACCTTCGCGTATTTCCGTGAGCGTGGCATCGCCGACTACGAGGCCAAGGCAGACATCGACCTCGATGAGTGGATCCATCTGAAGGGAGAGGTCAACGGCGCCAGCGCCCGCTTCTACGTGGACGACATGGAGACGCCCGCGCTGGTCGTTGAAAAGATGTTTGGCGGTGCCGACCTGCGCGGCGGTGTTGGGCTGTACGTGGACAACG
>CAMYZR010000259.1 GCA_947303905.1 uncultured Atopobiaceae bacterium | reverse complement strand
TCCGAGTCGTTAGGTAAAAGCAAAAGAAGTTGATATTCAAAACTTGTTGCAAGACCATTAACGGGATTCTCTGGCAGTTTGCAGCGTTTCGCTCCAAAAGGGAGAGTGGGGCGTGCGTCCAGGGAACGGATAAAACAGAAGGAGAGATATCTATGATGAGCAAGAACATGAGCCGTCGTGGCTTCGTCAAGGCTTCTGCGGTCGCCGGTGCCTCCGCCATGCTTGCCGCCTGCGGTGGCAATGGTGGCTCCGAGGCCGCAGGCGACGGCGCAAGCAAGAAGGCCCTCTACTTCGGTCAGTCGAACCCCAAGGAGGGCTTCGACATGCAGAAGTCGACCAACTCGGGTGAGTCTGCCATCGCTGACTCCATCGTGGAGTCCCCGCTGCGCTGGACCGAGGACAACGTGCTCGTGACCACATTCCTCACCGAGATTCCCTCCTTCGAGGATGATGGCGTCACCCTTCCGTGCGAGATCAAGGAAGGCGTCAAGTTCCACGACGGAACCCCGCTGACCTCCGCCGACGTGAAGTACTCCTTCGAGCGCATGTTCAAGCCCGCCACCGCGGCCAAGTCCACCTACATGTACGACATGCTTGCCGGCGCCAAGGAGATGCTGGCTGGCGAGATCGACAACCTCGACGAGGGCATCACCATCGAGGACGACCGCCACTTCACCTTCCACTTGGCTGCCCCGATGGTCACCTTCATCAACAACCTGGGCATCTCCTACGCGCACATCTTCCCGAAGGATGCCTGCGAGGCGGCTGGCGATGACTGGGGCATGGGCCTCAACATGATCGGCACCGGCAAGCTTGCCGAGAACGATGACACCACCGAGGTCGTCCTCGTAAAGAACGCGGACTACTACGACGGCGAGCCTGCGCTTGACGAGGTGCACTACGTCTTCTATGACGACAACGCCACCAAGGTCAACGCCCTCAAGGCCGGCGAGATCGACTGGTGCGACCTCGACGCCGCCCTGCTGAAGGAGTACTCCGAGGATCCCGAGACCAAGGACAAGGTCGTCCTGTACGACACGCTGGGCGTCATGTTCATCGCCCTGAACAACTCCTCCGCCAACCTGTCTGACTACCGCGTGCGTCAGGCCCTCTCGCTTGGCATCAACCGCGAGGAGATCCTGAACAACATCATGGGCGGCGCTGGCAAGGTTGCTTCCGGCTGGCTTTGCCCGTCGACCCCGGGCTGGGATGCCGACGCCCCCGATCTGGCCTACGACCCCGCCGAGGCCAAGAAGCTCCTCGCGGAGGCTGGCGCCACCAATCTCACCCTCAAGTGCGAGACCCGCAACAGCGGCTCCTACGTTGACATCATGACGGCCGTCCAGGGCATGTGGAAGGAGATCGGCGTCACGCTCGACGTCCAGGGTGTTGACTCGGGCATCTGGTCTGACGACCGCGCTGCCGGCAACATCGAGGTTGACTGCCTCGGCTGGTTCCCCCTGTACGCCGACGCGGACAACCACCTGTACACCTACTTCGCGCACACCTCCTCCGACACCAAGTCGGTCTTCTACCACAACGACGAGTTTGACGCCCTGGTTGACCAGGCTCGCGTTGAGCTTGACCCCGATAAGCGCGCTGACCTGTACAAGCAGGCCGAGGACATCGCCATCCGTCACGACATGGCGTGCATCCCCCTGTGGTGGCCGAAGCGCTCCTTCGTGGCCCAGCCCTACGTGGTCAACGCCCAGGTGGGCAACCTGATTTACCACATGGTTGACGTGGACGTCGACCCGACGCACCCGGACTACCCGACTGACCGCTAAGGCTCAGAGTGCGTCCTTAACCATGCGCGGCAGGTGGCGCCCCGGCAGACAGTGAACTGCCGGGGCGCCACCCCTATAGACGTGCACTTCTCGGATTTGTTACCAGTTTGTTCGCGTCGAAATGCCTTCGCTACACTGGATGTATCCAGATTCATAGCTAGAGGTGGCGCGACGCCATCCGTTTGCTTGCAAGGAACGCCTTTCTGAGAGGGGGAGGGTGATGAGGGACTATCTGATCAAACGTACGATTGAGGCGCTGGGGGTGATTCTGGCCATTGCGGCCATCACGTTCTTTGTGCTGAACATCGTCCCTGGTGACCCGGTGCGCGTGATGCTTGGCGAGATGGCCGATGAGGCCACGGTCCAGCAAGTGCGCCATTCCATGGGACTCGACCGTCCGGTGCTCGAGCAGTTCTTTGGTTGGCTCGGCAACATGCTGCGCGGCGACCTCGGCACGTCGTATACGCAGCGTAAGCCGGTCATCACCCTGATGGGCAACGCGCTGAAGTACACCGCGCGGCTGGCTGGCTGGGCCTACCTCTTCGCGCTGGCACTCGGCCTGTTCATGGGTGTCATGGCAGCCGTCTATCACGGCAAGCTGCTCGACCGCCTGCTCATGACCCTGGCTGTTGCCGGCATCTCTGCGCCTGCCTTCTGGGTGGCCGTCATCCTGCAGATCGTCTTCGCGCTCAATCTCAAGTGGTTCCCGCTCGCGGGCGTCAAGAAGGCTGGCGCGTTCTTCCTGCCCACCATCGCGCTGGGCGTACGCTATGCCGCGTCCATTGCGCGTGTGACCCGTACCTCCATGCTTGAGGTGCTGAGTGACATCTTCACGGGCTCCATCCTCATCGAGACCATCTTTGCCATCCCTGGCATCGGCTCGATGCTTCTGACCGCCATTAACCAGCGCGACCTGCCGCTCATTGAGGGCGGCGTCATGTACATCGCCCTCATCTGCGTCGTGGTGTACCTCATCGTTGACATCCTGTATGCGGTGGTCGATCCGCGCATCCGTCTCGGAGGGGAGGTGTCTGAGTAATGGCGCTCTTGACTCCTGATTCCAAAGACTCCAAGCAGAAGAAGGCCGAGCGCATCGCCTCGGATGCCGCTGAGGCCCTGCAGGAAGAGCGCGTTGCCGCACAGACGGGCGGCAAGCGTCGTGCCCAGAGCTACTGGGCCGTTTCTTGGAACATCTTCAAGAAGAACAAGCTTGGCATGTTCTGCCTGCTCATCGTCATCCTGCTGGTGCTGATCGCCATCTTTGCGCCGCTGCTCTCTCCGTATGACCCGTACGCGCAAGAGCTCTCCAACCGCTATCAGGCGCCAGGAGGAGCACACCTCTTTGGTACCGACGAGTTTGGCCGTGACCTGCTGTCCCGCATGCTCTATGGCTGCCGCATCTCGCTTTCGGTAGGCGTGGTCTCGCAGGCCATCGCGCTGGTCATCGGCTTTTTGGCCGGCGTGAGCGCGGGCTACTTCGGTGGCTGGGTTGACTCCGTCATCTCGTTCATCATCCAGGTGTTCTCCAGCTTCCCATTCTTGCT
>CAMYZR010000258.1 GCA_947303905.1 uncultured Atopobiaceae bacterium | reverse complement strand
AAAGAAGGCCACCCCGCCGAGCAGGGGTCGCACGCGCCGCATGCGCAGGTCCTTGAGCTCGCGGGCAAGCACCTGCTCGAAGCCGCTCGCGCAGCGGGCAAAGAACTCGAGCTCCTCCCCCTCCGCGCGAGCCCACCTACCGCGAGCCACTAGAGCGCCCGCAGCATCGAGGCTGCCACCTCGAGTGCGCCGAGGGCTGCCTCGCGGGCATCGACCAGCGCCTCGTAGGGCAGGTCCTCGGAGAGCACGCCGCGCTCGAGGCCCTCGGGCAGCTTGCCGCGCTCGTCCGCCTCGAGGTCGGAGTACCAGTCCTGGCTGCCGTAGTAGGCGGAGAGCGCACGCACGCTGTCGAGGGCGACGGCCTGGGCCGCCACCGCCTCGCGCAGCTGGTCGGCGGCATCGCGCGTCTCGTTGAGCGCTGCCTCCATCGCCTTGATTCTCTCGATGCGGTCCATCGTCTCTCCCGTCTTCTGTGTGCCGTCGGCTTGTTCGGGCAAGATGCTACCGCAACCGCAGTCGGCCTGCCCCGAAAGATGGCCGGCACCATCCCCAAACCTCACGACTTGGGCATGGTGCTACCCTATGGTCTGCGTCATCGCAAGGTTCGAGGAAAGGACAACCGTGCTCAACGTCGTGCTCGTGGAGCCAGAGATTCCCGCCAACACCGGCAACATCGGCCGCACGTGCGTGCTCACCGGAGCACGCCTGCACCTGGTGGGCCCCTTGGGCTTCAGCCTCTCCGACCAGGCGGTGCGGCGGGCGGGCCTTGCCTATTGGGAGAGCCTCGACGTGCGCACCTATCCCGACTGGGACGCCTTCGTCAGCGCCAACAAGGGGTTCGGGACCGAGCTCGCCTCGACCGCTGCGGAGGGATCTTGCGTGCACCTGCTCACCAAGCGCGGGGCGAGGACCTACGCCGAGAGCAGCTACCACGATGGGGACTACCTCGTCTTTGGCAAGGAGAGCTCGGGGCTCGACGCCAGCCTGCTCGGGGCCCATCCCAACCTCTGCGAGCGCATCCCCATGCGCGGCGACGACGCCCTCGACAACGCGCAGAGCTGGCACGAGACGCACGAGCGCCTGCATCCCGAGCTCGAGCGCGACATCTGCGGCAACTTCGTCGACAGCCGCGTGAGCCAGATCACCTCGCTCAACCTCTCGAACGCGGCCGCCATCGTCATCTACGAGGCGCTCCGCCAGACGGGCTTCCCAGGAATGTAGTCCCGAGACAATAGGGGTAGCCCCCTTTGTCTCGTCCCCCCATGTATCGCGTACAGCAAAGAAGAAGGGCGCCGGAGCCAAGACTCCGACGCCCTTCTGGCATCTCTTGCGGGAGGCGTTACTGGATGCGGGTGCGGCAGTACGGGCACACCTTCCAGTCGGCGTTGAGCGGACGGTGGCAGGTGGGGCAGACGTTGCGCACCTGCGTGTTGCAGATGGGGCAGACCACGAAGTCGCGGTCGATCGGCGCGCCGCACTTGGGGCAGATGCCGTAGTGCGAGAGCTGGTGCTCGCGCAGGGCGATGTCGAGGTCCTGCTCCTCGCGGTCGACCAGATAGGAGCTGGGACGCAGGATGACGTAGGCGAGAATGCCGACGATGGGGATGACCGAGATGATGGCCCAGACCCACCAGGGCTCCGCACCACGGCGCTGGGCGTCGCGGATGACGTAGACGATGGACAGGATGTACACCATAACGATGCATGCGACCATCAGGTACAGCACCATGCGTACCTCGGGGGTCATAAGCTGATCGAGAAGTTCACGCATCTGCCTCGTACTCCTTCGTATCAAACGGTCAGTGGAACTGCCGCAATAAAGCCATTGACGTTGAGATTGTAACAGAAGCTATGTTAGCAGTCCCGCAACCTCTCCAGCTAGGGTTATCGAACCACAAGCAATAAAGGAAACTTCACACAAGCCCTTCACGGCAGCGTCCACATTCTCGAAGACCTCAACCACGTTGGCGCCTGCCTCACGGAAGATCGCGGCGAGCTTCTCGGCGGGCAACGCACGCGGCGAGGAGGTCTGGGTCACATAGACGGAAGGGAACTCCCCCGCCAGAAGCGCGACGATGCCCGCCACGTCCTTGTCCGCGAGGACCGCCGCGAGCAGCGCTGGGCGATCGGCGACCTCGGGCGATATGGCACGCACCGCCGTGAGGAAGGTCTCCACCGACTGGGGGTTGTGGCAGGCGTCGATGAGCGCCACCGGCTCGGTGCGGACCACGTCAAAGCGCCCGGGCGTGGGGCAGCGCAGCACCGAGGCCCGAAGGGCGTCGGCATCGAGCGGCCGGTCGAGGTAGTTCTCGCAGAGCGCCACCGCACAGGCGATGTTTGCCGCCTGGTAGCCGGGCTTGAGAGCCTCGACCTCAGAGTAGGTAGCGCGAGGCGTGGTGACGGTGAGCCTGAGGGGGCTGCCGATGCGGGAGGGACGCTCGTCCACCAGGAAGGAGGCGTGCGGAAGCTCCTCGTGGGCGCGCGGCACGCCTGCGTGCATCTCGCCCGTGGCATCCTCGAGCCGCTCGGGCCTGAGCAGGACCGGCGTCACGCCCTCGGCGGCGCACTGGCCCAAGAAGACGTCCTCCACGCTGTCGGGAGTGGCGGTTCCCACTCCGAGCACGCAGCTGCGCCCCGCCTTGATGACAGCAGCCTTCTCGCCCGAGATCGCCTCGAGCGTGTCGCCGAGGATATGCGTGTGGTCGAGGCCGACGCCTGTCACCGCGACAGACTTGATGCTCTTGACCGCAGAGGTCGCGTCCCAGCGGCCTCCCATGCCCACCTCGAGCACCGCCACGTCGATGCCCGCCTCGGCGTAGATAACGAGGGCGGCCACTGTGAGCAGGTCGAACTCGGTCACGTCGTAGGGCCGCTCGCCCGCGGCACTGCGGCGCGCGTTGACGCGCCGGCCCGCCTCTATGGCCACGGAGAGCCCATGCGCGAAGGCCTCCTCCGAGACGGGGTGGCCGTCGATCTCCATGCGCTCGGTGTAGCTCACCAACTCGGGGCTGGTGTACAGGGCGCTACGCAGGCCCTCGCCCGCGAGGATGGCTGCCGAGTAGCGTGACGTGGAGGTCTTGCCGTTGGTGCCGGCGACCTGGATGCAGTCGTAGCACAGGTCGGGGTCGCCGCACTCCGCGAGCATGTCCACGACGGTCTCGAGAAGCGGCTGGATGCCGAACTTGAGCGTCGCGTGCAGCTGGCGCAGCGACTCCTCGTAGCTCAGGTCACAGACGTCAAACGGCACACGGTACGACATGGCACACCTCTTCCAAAAGGGAGTCGCTTGGGCTGATGCGGTGATTACGGGCGATAGATGGCCCGGTTGTTGGGCGTC
>CAMYZR010000257.1 GCA_947303905.1 uncultured Atopobiaceae bacterium | reverse complement strand
AGCGCTCCGCTGCCATGAGGCCCCATTCGCGGAAAGCGCGTGGACAGACGGGTCATCCTTCGCAAGAACACATAACTAACTATTGTTTTCATACCACTTTCTACGCGGTCACAAACGACTCTGAGGAGAGAGGATCCTGCCATGCTGTGGACCGAGGAACTGTTTGGCGTCAAGAAGCCCATCATATCCATGCTGCACCTCGACCCCCTGCCAGGTGACCCACGCTGGGAGGAAGGCAGCTCCATGGCTACGGTCGTCGAGCATGCCCGCCACGACCTGAAGGCCCTGCAGGACGGCGGCGTCGACGGCATCCTGTTCTCCAACGAGTTCAGCCTGCCTTACGAGCGCAGCATGAGCCATGTGACGCCTGCGGCCATGGCCTTCGTCATCGGCAGCCTGCGCTCGGAGATCCGCGTGCCCTTTGGCGTGGATGCCATCTCCGACGGTGCCGCCTGCCTCGAGCTTGCCGCGGCGGTCGACGCCGACTTCGTGCGCGGCACCTTCCACGGCGTCTACGTGGGCGACGGAGGCCTCTACAACAACGACTTCTCCAAGCTGCAGCGTCGACGCACCGAGCTCCACCTGCAGAAGCTGCGCATGCTCTACTTCATCAACCCCGAGTCCGACCGCGCCCTGGACCCGCGGCCCCTGGCAGACATCGCCGCCTCCACCATCTTCAAAGCCCACCCAGACGGCCTCTGCATCTCGGCCAACGCCGCGGGACTCGACGTCGACGAGGAGCTCATGACATCCGTCAAGAGCAGAAACCCGGAGGTCGTGGTGCTGTGCAACACTGGCTGCCGCCCAGACACCATCGAGGCAAAGCTGTCCTCCTCCGATGCTGCCGTCGTAGGCACCTACTTCAAGGACGGCGGACGCTTTGAGGACGAGTGCCTGCGCAACGTCCGCGTGGACCAGGCCCGCGTCGAGGAGCTCATGGCCGTCGTCCGCAAGGTCCGCGAGACCCTATAGCCAAGCCTGCCCCTGACATGAGAGCGCCTGCCCCCTTGTTGGGCAATCCCTTGCGAAGGAGGTTCCACCATGTCTGAGCGGTGTCTCGTAGGCATCGACAACGGCGGGTCCGAGATCAAGTGCACGGTGTTCGCGCTCGATGGGCGCGAGCTTGGCGTGGCAAGCCGTCGCCTGCCCATAGAGGTTCCGCATCCCGGTTGGTCCGAGCGCGACCTGCTCGAGGTGTGGGAGAGCAACGCCACGGTGATTCGTGCGGCCCTCGAAAGCGCTGGGGCGTGCGGCGCCGACGTCGTGGGCGTCGGCCTCACCGGTTACGGCAATGACTTCTGCCTGGTCGATGCCTCGGGAAAGCCTACGTACCCAGCCGTCATCTCCACCGACGAGCGGGCGTCTGACATTTGCGAAGAATTCGCTGCGACAGGCGTGGAGCGCGCCATCTACCCCCTGACCTGCCAGTCGACGTGGGCGGGACAACCCATCGCGCTGCTCGCCTGGTTCAAGCGGAACATGCCCGAGGTGCTTGAGGCAACCCGCTGGGTCCTTGGCATCAAGGACTGGGTCCGCTACCAGCTCACCGGAACGTTCACGACCGAGATCACCGAAGCCAGCTCCACCTGCCTGTGCAACCTGCACACACGCCAGTTCGATCCGGACATCTTTGCCGCTGCTGGCATCTCAGACTGCCTCCCCAAGATGCCGCGCATCATCGGGAGCACGGAGTGTGGCGGCCATGTCACGGCCGAGGCCGCGGCCGCAACCGGTCTGGCTGCGGGCACGCCCGTAGTAGGCGGCTTCTTTGACATCGACGCCTGCCAGTTTGCGAGCGGGGTCGCCGACACCCAGACCCTCTGCCTGATTGCGGGCACCTGGTCCATCAACGAGCGCCTTGCCACTACCGCCAACACCGACTACGACAAGAACAGAAACACCGTCACCCTGGGCTATAGGCCTGGCTTCTTCAACGTGGAGGAGTCCTGGCCCACCTCGGCCTCGAACTTCAACTGGTTTGTCACCACCCTCCTTGAGGTCGACCATCCGGACGCGTCGCGCGACGAGCTCTATGCCCTGTGCAACAGGACTGTCGCCGAGCTTGACCCGGCCGACTCGCAGGTGCTCTTCGTGCCCTACCTCTACGGTGCCCCCTATCCTGACGGTGCCAACGCAAGCTTTTTCGGCTTGACAAGCTACGCCGCCCGCGCGCACCTCATTCTGGCCGTCTACGAGGGCGTATGCCTGGCTACGCTGTGGAACGTCCACCAACTGGTGGGCGAGGACCTCTCGCCCTATCGCGTGCGCCTGTCCGGCGGCATCACCAAGAGCCGCGAGTGGACGCAGCTCATGGCGGACGTGTTGGGCGTGGCCGTAGAGACCCTCGCCAACTCGGAGCTTGGTTGCCATGGTGCAGCCATGGCCGCAGGCATTGCCGCCGGCATATACGCCGACTACGACGACGCCATCGCACAGTCAGTGCGAGTGGGTGAGGTCTTCGAGCCTCGCCCCGCATACGCAAACCTCTATAGGAGGAAGTTCGCCACCTATCAGCGTGCGCTCGAGGCGCTCAGGGTCTTTGGGGAAGGTGCGTAGCAATGTTCGAGCTCAGCCCATCGCTTTCCGCGGGAAGTCAGATCAACCTCGGCGGCGTTCTCGCAGTCACGCGCCAGCTGGCCCACATTCACCTTGACGTGGATGACGGAAACTTCGTGCACGAGATCACCTTTGGCATGGACACAGTGCGCACGGTGGTCGAGCACACGCCCGTCCCGGTGGACGTGCACCTTGAGGTCCTCAACCCGCTGGACTACGTGCGACCCCTCTGCGAGATCGGCGTTGCGGCCGCATGCGCGCATGTCGAGGCCCTCCCCTATCCCAGCGAATGGCTCACCGCCCTCAAGGCGGGCGGTTGCCCCAAGCGCGGCCTCGCCCTCAACCTGTCGACCCCCGTGGACGTGCTCGGCTACTACGCAGACCAGCTTGACTACGTCGTCTTCGTGAGCGTGGAGGCGGACGGCGAGGGGCTGCCCTTCAGGCCTCTGACCCTGGACAAGGTGCGCCGTGCCCGTCAGATGCTGCCGCCGCAGGTGCAGCTGTGGGTGGACGGCGGCGTAAGCGAGACCAACTTGCGCGACGTGGTCATGGCAGGGGCCGATGCCGTGGTCATGGGTCGCGCCGTATTTGGCGCGCCCGACCCCGTCAAGGCATACCAACACCTCGTGTCTCTCGGCGAGACCTACCGGAGGGAGCGTGGCGCATGAGCAAGAAGGCCCACAAGAAGCGGCAAGAGGCCACCATCTACAAGGCGGAGCGTCAGGCGCTGATCGACTGCGCCTTGGCCATGCGCGCCGCAGGCCTCATCAAGGAAAGCGGCGGCAACG
>CAMYZR010000256.1 GCA_947303905.1 uncultured Atopobiaceae bacterium | reverse complement strand
GACACGGCATCTTCCCTCGGCAATCTCCTTCGCGCAGTGCGCGCAGGACGCCTCGACCGAGGTGTGCGAGTGGTCCACGCCCCAGACGCGTCCGGTGGGGCAGCGCTCGAGCAGTCGCAGCAGGTTGGCGCCGCCGCCGCATCCCACATCGAGCATCAGCGCGCCCTCGGGAATCCTCAGGAAGTCGAGGCCCCAGTTGGCCAGCTGCTCGTGGGCGCCGGTGTTCATGCGCGCGAGCATCGCCCGTCCGCCCTTGCCGTCGGGCTTGCCGGGGTTGCTTTCGAGCGAGTACTTTGTGGCACCGAGCGCACTCACGCGCTTTCCGTTGGAGCAGACCTTGCGCACCCATCCGTTGGTGATCGCGTAGGCCTCGCCGCAGATTTCCTCGTCCATGCCAGTGCCGCCATGGAGGTAGCTGCCATCGGGTAGGGCGACAAGCGCACGACCCACGCTGTCCGGGTAGGTGATGTCCTCAAACAGGCGCTTGCCGTCCAGCATGCTGTCGCGCACCTTGTCGTAGTGGGGCAGCACCTTGGTCTGCGTGATGGCCAACCCCTCTGCGAACCGCTCGAAGCCGGGGTCTATGGACTCTCCCTCGAGCTCGGGCTGCACATACACCTCGTCTGCCGCATTCATCGTGCCTGCGCTCGTGCCCAGCACCACGCCATCGAAGCCTGCCATCAGCTCGCGGAGGCCGAACTTCTCGAAGAAGGCGTTCTGCGTGGGGACATGACCGCCCGCAAGCAGTATGAGCTGCGCGTTTGCCACGAGCTCAGGCGCCTCCAGGACCGTGCGCCCGTCCAGCACGTCGTAGCTGGTCAGCGCGATGCCCGCCTCGGTCAGAGACTTACGCATGATCTCGGCGTACTCGTCGGTCTGGGCGTGGTTGTCGGGATCCGAGGCGATAAAGAGCGTGCGTACCGAGTGCGGAAGCGAGCCGACAAAGACCTCGCGCAGGCCGTTGCGGTTGGTCAGCGCGTACGAATCCTCTTCGCAGGGGCTGCTGGTCAGAAAGTACTCCACGGGACACCATCCTTGGTTTTCCGGATGCGGGCTTTTACAGTCAGGGTAGAAGTGGAGCAGGTCTGCGGATGACATCAAAAAAGGCGCCCTCGTGGGAGAGGGCGCCTCGTGCGCAAACTCGTTGCGTCAGGTGAGTGGTGCCTACGAATAAAGGATCAGGGCGATGAACTTGAGGGGCACGTCGCCGGTGTTCTTGAGGGAGTGCTTCTCGCCGTCGTTGCAGATGGTGGTGTCGCCGGGGCCGACCTCGACGATGGTCCCGTTGTCGTTGTACTCGCCGGTGCCCTCGAGGAAGTAGAAGATCTCGTTGTCGCCCTCGTGCGCGTGCTCGCCGATGCTGTTGCCCGGCTCGATGATCATGAGGTTGAACAGGCGGCCCTTCCCGTAGAGCTCGTCGTCGCTCACGATGATCTTGCGCTGCTCGGTCTCGCCGATGCCGTTGCGGATGCAGCGGAACTCGATGGGCTGGTCTTCCTTTTTCCTGATCATGGGTGCTCCTCTCCTTGGTGCATTGCTGACGTTTTGTATGGCTTGCTAGGCAAACAGGGACGTGAGGATCGCGCGGATGTCATCCACGCCTACGTTGGCGCGCGTGTTCTTGACCGAGCCGTTGTTCTCCCAGCGGGGGAGTGCCGCCTCGATCTCCTCGGCGGACATGTGAATCTCCTTGCCCATCTGCAGGCAGCTGTCGATGAGCTGGATGTAGGCTGTCTCGTTCGAGCCGATCTCGTCGTAGAATGCAGCTGCATAGGCCTCGTCGTATGCGCGCACGCGCGTGAGCATCGCGGGCAGAAAGACCGCGCAGGCAAACCCGTGCGGCACCTGGTAGTTCTCGGTGAGGTAATAGCCCACGTTGTGCGGGAAGCACGTGCCTGTGGTGTTGATGGCGAGTCCACCGAGGATGGAGGCCTCGTAGAGCTGGCGGCGCAGGTCTGCCGTAAGCTCATTGCCCGCGGCCGCCTCGGCGAGGGGCTCCAGAGACAGGCGGATGGCGCGCACCGCAAAGGCACGGCTGATCTCGTCCGCCTTGTTGCTGAAATAGCTCTCGGTTGCATGCGCGATCACGTCCACGCCGCAGGACAGCGTGACGGCGGGCGGGCAGCTGTGGGTGTGACGGCTGTCGCCAAAGGCCAGCGTGGCATAGAGGCGATCGTCGTGGATGGAGTGCTTGCGATGTGCGAGGTCGGTGAGAACCGAGACCTTGGTCACCTCGCTGCCGGTGCCGGCCGTGGTTCCCACGAGCACGATGGGCAGGGGGTCGACGCCCCACTTGAAGGCATAGAAGTCGGCCTCGTCGAGTGTGGGGTTGGCGGCGAATACGGAGACGGCCTTGGCCGCATCGAGCGGCGACCCTCCGCCGATGCCCAGGACGAACTGCGCGCCGACCTCGGCGGCGAGCCTTCCGGCCTCTATGCAGGAGGATACGGGCGGGTTCTCGGTGACACCATCCCAGACGGTAGCCGTGATGTTCTGGCTGTCGAGCGCGGCCATGACGTCCGCGAGCGCCCCGCTCTTCTTGGCTGCCGCCTTTCCCGTGACGATCAGGCAGGTGGTGCCCAGCACGCGCAGTGCGTCCGCATGTTGGGCGATGCAATCAGCGCCCGTGTACAGGCGGGCTGGCATGAAGTAGTTCATCGCAAGCTCCTCTCAGGCTTTGACCTGCTCAATCATAGCATCCGAGCTAGTGCTCGGCGCCTTCGCATACGCGGGCGGGTGAGGTGTCTATGTCTGGGATGCACCGTCCACGATCACGAGCGAGAAGTAACCGCTGGCATCCGCGGGCACACCCTCGTGCACCTGCTCGTCTGAAAAGCCGCAGCGAGTCACGGTGCGCGCCGCATCGAGCGATCCGCGAGACTCGAGCGCGTCGCGCAGCGTCTGCAGGATCTGTCCCGGCTTCATCAGCACCTTGGTGGCGGGGAAGTCCAGCACCTCATCCAGGTCTTCATCCCGCACGCTTGCCACAAGAAAGCGCCCATCGTCCTCGCAAAGCGGCTGTTGCAGTCGTGCCGCCGCGGCGCAAAACGAGGTCACGCCGGGAATCGACTCCGTCTGGTATCCGCGTCTTCCCACCTCGTCGCGCAGGTAGCCAAAGCTCGCATACACGCTCACGTCTCCCAGGCAGAGATAGGCCACATCAAGGCCTCTCGCAAGCTGCTCGCAAATGCCGTCGGCTGCCCGACCATGCGCCTGAGCCAGCACCTCCTTATCCTGCGTCATGGGCATGAGACACTTGAGCTGCGGCTTGTCCGCCACATGCTCAGCCACGATATCCAGTGCCGTCGATGCGCCTCGCTCGGTGCATGGATAGGCGATGACGTCCGCCTCGCGCAGCACGCGCAGCGCCTTGAGCGTCAGGA
>CAMYZR010000255.1 GCA_947303905.1 uncultured Atopobiaceae bacterium | reverse complement strand
CCAACCTCTTTCTGCTGGTGGGCCTAAACGGCTACACGCATGCGATGCGAAAGCGCTATCAGAGGGTCGACACGAGGCTCTTCCCCCTGCTCCCCAACGGCGAGGATGCCACCGCCCGACTTGCCGAGCTTGACAACCGGGCAGCGAACATCACGCGCTACATAAAGAACGCATCGGGCTATCCCCTCTTCGAGGACACGGCCATCACCTACTACGACGATGCGGCCAAGGGCATCGAGGCCCAGAAGCTCGACCTGCAGAAGGCCGAGAAGTTCATCTTCATGGAGTATCACGCCATCGAGGACGCCGAGAGCTGGCATGCGATCCAGAAGATTCTCGAGGATCGCGTCGCCGTTGGCGTGGACGTGCGCGTCTTCTATGACGACATGGGCTCCCTGGGCTTCGTCAACACGGACTTCGTCGACCGCCTGGAGGCCGTGGGCATCAAGGCCAAGGTGTTCAACCCCTTCATGCCGGGCCTCAACCTCTTCCTCAACAACCGCGACCACCGCAAGGTGACCGTGATCGACGGCCTCGTGGGCTATACCGGTGGCTACAACATCGCCAACGAGTACTTCAACATCACCCATCCCTTTGGCCACTGGAAGGACACGGGCGTCCGCCTGGAGGGCAAGGCCGTCAAGAGCCTCACAGCCATCTTCCTGGAGATGTGGAACGCAGTGAGCGACTCGGATGTCGACGACGTCTCCTATCGCCCATTCATGTTCGATGCGCCAAGCGCTCTCGACGCACAGGGCTTCGTCATGCCCTATGCGGACAACCCGATGGACGACCAGATGGTGGGCGAGGACGTCTACATCTCCGTCGCCGAGTATGCACAGGATTACGCCTGGTTCGTCACACCCTACCTCATCATCACCGACGAGATGACCCATGCCCTCGGCCTTGCCGCCAAGCGCGGCGTTGACGTGCGCGTGGTCACGCCCGGTATTCCCGACAAGAAGATGGTCTACTCGCTCACGCGCTCCTACTACCACAGCCTCGTGCGCAATGGCGTGCGCATCTACGAGTACACGCCCGGCTTCTGCCACTGCAAGATGAGCGTGGCGGATGACGTGTTGGCCACCTGCGGCACCATCAACCTTGACTATCGCAGCCTCTACCACCACTTCGAGAACGGCTGCCTCTACTATGGCTCGGATGCCGTCATGGACACCAAGCATGACTTCGAGTGGATGTTCAGCCAGTCGCGTGAGGTGACCGATAGCTACCGCAAGCCAGGCGCCGGCATGAAGCTCAAGATGCTCTTCCTGCGCCTGTTCGCCCCTCTCATGTAGGAAAAGGCGTCAGCAGGGGTCCAGAGCCCTACATGCCCGCACACAAGCGCGGGGGCCGAGCAGATGCCCGACCCCCGCGCTCTTCTATCTCTATAAGGCGCCTACGAGGCGATGTCGTCGTAGTGCAGAAGCTTGAAGCCGGCGCCGGCGATGGCCGCCTCGGCCTTGTCGCGGTCCTCGGGCTTGATCTTGAGCACGTCGATGGCGACGTCGCCGTTGGACTGGAAGCAGTAGCCGTACTCGATGTTGACCTTGGTGGAGTCAAGCGCCTCGAGCATCTCTGCGAGGGCGCCCGGACGGTCAGGGAGCTCGACGGCCAGGACCTTGGTCTTGGTGGCGCGGAAGCCGGCATCCTCGAGCACGTCAACGGCACGGAAGACGTCGTTGCAGATGATGCGGACGATGCCGTAATCGGAGGTCTCGGCGATGGTCAGGGCGCTCATGTTGATGTTGGCGTCAGCCAGCGTGCGGCACAGGTCCGCGAGGCGTCCCTCGGAGTTCTCGAGGAACACGGTGAGCTGCATGATCATTACTTATCCTCTCCCCTCAGGTCGATGACGCGCTTTGCCTTGCCCTCGCTGCGCGCGATGGTCTTAGGTTCTACCAGCTTAACCTTGATGCCGACCGAAAGGGCAGTCTTCATCGCCGACTGGATGTCACGCTGCAGCTTCTCGATGGCCGAGATCTGGTCGAAGTCGAAGTCGGGGTTGACCTCTGCCTTGAGCGTGACCACGTCGAGGTGGTTCTTGCGCGTGAGCTCGATCTGATACCAGGATGCGACCTGCGGGAAGGTCTTCATGACGTCCTCGATCTGGGACGGGAAGACGTTGACGCCGCGGATGATGAGCATGTCGTCGGTACGGCCGTGCAGGCGGTCGATGCGACGGTGGGTGCGGCCACAGG
Organism: uncultured Atopobiaceae bacterium; assembly: GCA_947303905.1. Classification (GTDB taxonomy): domain Bacteria; phylum Actinomycetota; class Coriobacteriia; order Coriobacteriales; family Atopobiaceae; genus UBA1367. The sequence goes on along the minus strand of CAMYZR010000255.1, from coordinate 1,189 downwards.
CGCACTCGCCGGGGATGATGCGCGTGATGTCGCGGGTGCGGTAGCGCACGACAGGCGTGGCCTCGCGGTCGAGGGTGGTGAGCACCAGCTCGCCCCACTCGCCGTCAGGCAGGACCTCGCCGGTCTCGGGGTCGATGATCTCGGCCAGGAAGTGGTCCTCGGCCAGATGGAGGCCGTTCTGCTGCAAGCACTCGATCGCCACGCCCGGGCCCATCGTCTCGGTCAGTCCGTACACGTCGAGCACCTTGTAGCCGAGCTTCTCCTCGAGGTCGGCACGGAAGTTGTCGGAGAACGCCTCTGCACCATGGATGCCGGCGCGCAGGTGGAAGTCCTTCTTGGGGTCGAGGCCCATGGCAATGGCCGTGTCGGCAATGTACATGGCGTAGCTGGGGGTGCAGCACAGGATGGTGGAGCCCATCTCGCGCAGCACGCGGATCTGGCGCTCGGTGTTGCCCGCGCTGATGGGGATGGTCATGCAGCCGGCCTTCTCGCAGCCATAGTGGGCGCCGAGGCCGCCCGTGAACAGACCGTATCCGTAGCAGATCTGCGCCACGTCATCGGAGCCGCCGTCGGCATACCAGATGCCACGCGCAAAGCAGTCGCCCCAGATGTCGAGGTCGTGGTCGGTGTAACCAGCCACGGTCGCCACGCCGGTCGTACCACTCGACATATGGATCTCGCGCACCTCGTTCTTGGGCACGGCGAAGAAGCCGAAGGGGTAGTTGTCACGAAGGTCCTGCTTGGTGGTGAAGGGGGCCTTCCTGATGTCGTCAAGGGTCTCTACGGCGTAGGGGTCAAAGCCGGCCTGATCAAAGAGGTCATGATAAAAGGGGACGTTCTCATAACAATTGATCACGGTCTTCTTGATGCCCTCCAGCTGGATGGCCTCCAGCTGATCGTGAGGCATCGTCAGGATGTCCTGCGGTTGCTTCATCGATTTGCCTTTCTTACCGTTGGGGCCTCTCGCCCCACTCGCACCGAGTTGTGCGCTCCGATATTATAAAAAGCCATTGTTTCATGCAGTTCACGAGGCTATGACAGCTTCGCGGCCATCCCTATGCATTCTAGTCACGCGTTGGGGTATGGTTGAGGCGAATCCTGCAGAAGGGAATCCCATGAGGTGGTTCTGGCAGCGCGACGACAAGCCAAAGCGAGAGAAGACCATTCCTGCTGGCGCCATACGACGCAA
>CAMYZR010000254.1 GCA_947303905.1 uncultured Atopobiaceae bacterium | reverse complement strand
GATTACGAGGGCAACCTGTGGTTCACCTCCTCGCGTCAGGGGGTCATGAAGCTCACCCCCAACCGCTTCCAGGACGTCTTCGAGCGCTACGAGCTGCCCGAGCGGGTGGTCAACAGCACCTGCATGCTGGACGGGGAGCTCTATGTGGGGACCGATACGGGCCTCGTGGTGATCGGCAAAGACGGGCCGGTCTCATCGGTGCCCCTCACCTCTGCCCGCACGATCTCGGGTCGCGACCTTGGCACCCTTGACCTCGTCGAGCTTCTGGACGGGTGTCGCATCCGCTCGGTTCTGCGCGACGAGCAGGACCGGCTTTGGATATCGACCTGGCGCTCCCTCGGGCTCCTTCGCTATGACCATGGAGTGCTGACGTCGTTCACTACGGAGGAGGGGCTGCCTTCCGACCACATCCGCGCCGTGTGCGCGGCGAAGGACGGGTCCACGGTCGTGGCCTGCACGGGCGGCGTGAGCGTGATAGAGGACGATCGCGTGAAGGCCGTCTATGGCCGTGACGAGGGCATCGCAAACGTAGAGATCCTGACGGTCGAGGTTGCCCCAAACGGTGACATCATCGCGGGTACCGACGGTGGTGGCATCTATGTCATCGACGGCAAGGGCACCGTGCGCCATGTGGGGACAGAGGAGGGACTCTCGTCCCAAATCGTGATGCGCGTCAAGCATGATCCCACATATGGGCTCTTCTGGCTTGTCACCAGCAACTCCATCTCGTACATGAGCGAAGACTATGCGGTTACCACCGTGAGCGACTTCCCCTACTCCAACAACTTCGACCTCTATGAGAACAGCAAGGGCGACATGTGGGTCCTGAGCAGCGACGGGGTATATGTGGTCTCCACGGAGGAGCTCGTGGCGAATGGCGAGCTACACTGCGCGCATTACGGCATGTCAAACGGGATGCCCTTCACCTCCACCAGCAACTCCTACTGCGAGCTCACAGACGAGGGCGACCTGTACATGGCAGGCAACAAGGGCGTCATCAAGCTCAATGTGGAGCTACCGCTCGAGGACGTCACGGTCCTCAAGAAGGGAGTGCCGTTCGTAGAGGCGGACGGCGTGACGATCTATCCCGATGAGAGCGGTAGCTTCACGCTCCCCGCGAGGGTGCGCAAGCTGACCGTGCACGCGCATGTCTACACCCACTCCCTCACCGACCCACAGATCACCTACCAGCTGACTGGCTTCGATACCGAGAAGACCACCGTAAGCCGCCGCGACTTCGACCCCGTCTCCTACACCAACCTGCCCGGCGGAACCTACCAGTTCGTGATGGAAGTGAAGGATGCGCTCGGGCGGGAGGGTGACACGCTGACGGTGACGATCGTCAAGGAGAAGGCCCTGCATGAGCAGACATGGTTCTACGTTGCCAGTTTTGGGGGCGGGCTGCTGCTTGCGGTCGCCCTCGTGCGACACTACGTGCGACGCAAGATGACTGCCCTCGAGGAGAAGCACCGCGAGGAGGCCGAACGCGAGCGCATCTCGAACGAGCTTGCGATGGCCAACGAGATACAGGCGAGCATGCTACCCCATGTCTTCCCACCGTTTCCCGATCGCAGGGAGTTCGAGCTCTTTGCCTCAATGGATCCCGCACGCGAGGTCGGTGGCGACTTCTACGACTTCTTCCTCGTCGACGACGACCACCTCTGCCTCGTGATGGCGGATGTCAGCGGTAAGGGCATCCCAGCCGCCCTGTTCATGATGATCTCGAAGGTTATCCTGCAGAGCTTTGCCACGACCAAGGACTCTGCGGCGAGCGTCATCACCAGGGCCAACGAGGCCCTTTGCACTGACAACCAGACCAACATGTTCGTCACCGTCTGGCTGGGCATCCTGGAGATATCGACAGGGCGCCTCGTGGCCGCCAACGCCGGGCACGAGTACCCAGCCATCAAGCGCGCGGGCGGGTCCTACGAGCTGCTGAAGGACAAGCACGGGCTCATGGTTGGCGTCATGGAGGGCATACGGTACAAGGAGTACGAGCTCAACCTCGAGCCTGGCGACCAGATCTTCTTGTACACCGACGGCGTGCCCGAGGCGGCCAATGCCCAGGAGGAGATGTTTGGGATGGAGCGTATGGTCGAGGCGCTCAACTCAGAGCCGGATGCCCATCCCGAGCAGATCCTCGAAAACGTCCGCGCGGCCGTGGACCTGTTTGCGGGAGGGGCGGAGCAGTACGACGACCTGACCATGCTCTGCGTCGAGTACCGGGGGCAGTAGAGGCGTGAAATCCTAAGTTGACAAATACAATGCGACGAACGCCGACATGCGAGGATGGCTCGCGTGTCGGCGTTCGGTGGCGATAATGGATCAACGCATTCCAGCGTGTCGCACTCCATTGCCAGGACGTATCGCATGAAGCGTTCTGGCATAATCACCAGGCGCTTATGCGGCTAGCTCATCTTTCCGCAGTCTCCGACCTTCTCGCCGGTCACGAAGTACTCGTAGGTCGGGAACTCGAAGAGCACCGGCTTGAAGGTGTGGTAGTCGATCTTGCCCTTCTCGTTGAGGACCGCCTCATCTGCGTATGTCGCAAGGATCTTGCAGATGAAGTGGTCGAAGTGCTCCAGCTCGTAGTTGCCGTCCACCTCGCACTCGATGGACACCTTGGCCTCGCCGATGAGGGGAGCGCCGTTCTCACCCATGGTCCAGGCGAACTCCTCGGACTTGTCCACCTTGTTGCCAGAGACGGTTCCCATCTTGTCCGCCTTCGCCAGCCAGGACTCGTCCACGACGTTGACGGAGAGCCTCTTGTTCTCCCAGATGCCCTGGTTGATGTAGTGCGCCTGCACCAGAGAGACCATCAGATGGCGTGGGCCACGGTGCCGGCGTGAGCCACCAGCGTCCAGGTGGGCTTCTCGTTCACCATGGCGCCCACCACGATGACAGGGCAGGGGTAGAGGGCCAGCGTTGCTCCGATGTTCTTCTTCATGTTCCTCTCCTCCCAGTGAGTCCCTTGTGAAAGGGTTGACGTTACAGGGGATTCTGCGACTTAAACCAAGGTTTACGTCAAGCAACTCCATGGGCAGCTTATCGTCCTGCGTGCAGAAACGACGGGACTGCAACTCCTAAACTTCTTGAACATAGTCACTTGACGTAAACCTTGGTTTGAGTCGCACTATACGTGTCGACTGTTCCAAGGCATGGCTGGGAGGAGAGAGCATGATGGTGGAGCGAAGGCAGGATACCAGTGGCGTAGGCGGGCTGACGCACATGACGAGAAGGTCGTTCGTCAGTGCAGCAGCCATGGCAAGTGGCATGGTGGTATTGACAGGCCTCGCCGCGTGTGGAGCAAACCCATCTCCCTCAGAAGGCGAGCCGGCATCCGAACCAACCGAGAGGATCGACAATGCGGAGGAAGCGCCAACGAGTGCGGGCGAGGCTCCTG
>CAMYZR010000253.1 GCA_947303905.1 uncultured Atopobiaceae bacterium | reverse complement strand
CCGACGAGGTCGTGGGCACCCTCGCGGGGGTTGCCAACGTGGTGCTGCTCATCAACTCCGCCTTCTCGTCACTCACCGGCGTATAGGGCAAGGCGCACCACAGACGACAGGTACGCCACGAGCCCCTTCCGCAACGTGTGAAGCGGAAGGGGCTCGTCTTCATGTGGCTTTGGCCCGTGCGGGGGTGTCGCTAGACAAGCGTGAGGAATGCCTGGTAGCCGCGGTATGCCTCGTAGAGGTCGGCCTTGGAGCACACCTCCCATGGGGCGTGCATCGACAGTACGGGCACGCCGCAGTCGATGACGCGAATGCCGTACTTTGCCAGCATGTAGGCGATGGTGCCGCCACCACCCTGGTCGACCTTGCCGATCTCGGCGGTCTGCCAGTTGACGCCGTGACCATCCATGCAGGCTCGGACGCGCGCAACGTATTCGGCGTCGGCATCGTTGGAGCCCCGCTTGCCGCGCGCGCCGGTGAACTTGTTGAAGGAGAGCCCGTGTCCCAGATATGCCGTGTTCTTGGGCTCGAAGACGCTCGCAAAGGAGGGGTCGTACCCTACGGAGACGTCGTTGGAGAGCATGTCGGAGTTGACGAGGCAACGCCTGAGCGCAAGCGTGCCGTCCCCGTGGCCGGTGAGTGCCATGAGCTCTGCCATCACGTTCTCGAAGAAGCGGCTCTGCATGCCCGTGGCGCCGACCGACCCGATCTCCTCCTTGTCCGCCAGAAGCGTGATGGCGGTACGCTCGGGTGCCTCGTCGAGCGCAAGCAGGGCGCGCAGGCTCGGGTAGGCGCAGCTGCGGTCGTCGTGGCCATAGCCCAAGATCATGGAGCGGTCGAACCCCAGGTCGCGTGCCGGGCCTGCGGGGACCACCTCGAGCTCGGCCGAGAGCAGGTCCTGCTCGGCGATGCCGTAGCGCTCCTCCAGCAGGGACAGAAGCTGGCGCTTGACCAGGTCCTTCTTGTCGCTCCCGTCCTCGATGCGGAGCGGCTTGTGCCCGACGATCACATCGAGCATCTCGCCCTCGATCACCTTTGCGGCGTTCTTCTCCATCTGATCGGCCGCCAGGTGAATGAGCAGGTCGGAGATGACGAACACCGGGTCAGCGCCGTCCTCGCCCACGACGACGCGCACCACGCTGCCGTCCTTCTTGGCCACCACGCCGTGGATGGCGAGTGGCATGGTGACCCACTGGTACTTCTTGATGCCGCCGTAGTAGTGGGTGTCCAGATAGGCGAGGTCGCCCTTCTCCTCAAGGGGATTCTGCTTGATGTCGAGGCGCGGGTTGTCGACGTGGGCCCCGAGGATGTTGACGCCTTGGGTGAGGTCGCGCCTGCCGATCCTGGCGAGGATGAGCGACTTGCCGCGCATGCTTGCATAGACGCCGTCGCCAGGCCGGAGCTGCACCCCAGACTCGATGACCTCCTCCAGGCTGCGGTAGCCCTTGGCGCGGGCAAGCTCTATGGCCGTGGCAACGCACTCACGCTCGGTCTTGTTCTCGGAGATGAAGGCGATGTAGTCGTCGGCAAAGCTGCCGAGTTCGGCGAGCTGCTCATCGGTGTAGGTGGACCAGGCGTTTGGGTGCTCCATGGGATTCCTTCGGTCAGGGACGTCTTCTCAGCCGTTCTATGGTATCCGAAGCGCTGCCAGTCGTGCCGGTGTCTGTCGTATCCACAACTCTCGTCACGGATTTTGACCGACTTGCACGTGTGGTCGCGGCCTCATGATGCCAATCGAACAAGCTGTTGCCTCTTCGCGCCGCTTTGGACAAGAGCGGATTCGCGTCCGTCGCCTCGGCTAGAATGAACCCCTACACCACGCGTTCGAAAGGCCCCGTATGGCATTCGTCCATCTCCACAACCACTCTGACTTCTCGATCCTCGATGGTGCCACGCCCATCCCTGGCATGGTCAAGCGTGCCGTTGACCTCGGCATGCCGGCAATCGCGCTGACCGACCACGGCTACATGTTCGGTGTGCCCAACTTCGACCTGGAGTGCCGCAAGTACAACTCGGGTGCGGCCGACTTCATGCAGTGGACGCACGACCGCGAGTGCTTCCAGAAGGGCTGGGAGCTCGAGGAGCCGGCGCCCGACGCCCCCGATGCCGGTCCGCACGACCGCGTGCATGCCCAGTGGGAGCTCGACGTGGCCACCTGGCAGGCCAACGGGGGAGAGGCAAACCGCGGGGCCGCGTTGGCCGCCGTTGCCGCATGCAAGCCGGCGCCCATCATCAAGCCTATCTTTGGATGCGAGGCGTACTTCATCACCGACGACACCATCGAGAAGGGCACGCGCCAGCGCCGCTACCATCTCATCCTGCTCGCCAAGAACGAGACCGGCTACGTCAACCTGATGAAGATGATGTCCAAGGCCGCCAACGAGATGTTCTACTACAAGCCGCGCACCACGCTGGCCATGCTCGAGGAGTACCACGAGGGCATCGTCTGCCAGAGCGCCTGCGTGCAGGGCATCATCCCGCAGCACATCCTCGACGGCAACTTCGCCGAGGCGGAGCGGTGGGCCCGCACCTTCCAGAGCATCTTCGGTGAGGACTTCTACATCGAGATCCAGGACCACGGGCTCGAGTTCAGGGGTGGCTACAACGACCGAAGCCTCGACGAGCAGCTGGTCAAGCTGGCGCGCAAGCTGGGCATCAAGGTCGTCGCCACCAACGACTTCCACTACCTCACGCGCGAGGACGCCCCCACGCAGGACATCATCAGCTGCATCGGCACCGCCGACCAGCTTGACAACACCAACCGCAAGCACATGGAGGGCTCGGAGTTCTACCTCAAGACCGAGGCGGAGATGCGCCAGCTCTTCTCATGGATTCCCGAGGCCTGCGACACCTCGCTGGAGATCGCGGCCAAGTGCGAGTACGAGCTCGACTGGTCGCACATGTACCTACCCAAGTTCCCTGGCCTCCTCGAGGGCGAGACCTCCGAGGAGCGCTTCCGCAAGGAGTGCGAGCAGGGTCTTGCTCGTCGCTACGGCGACAACTGGCGCGAGCTCACCATCGGCGGCGTCAACGTGCTCGAGCGCTTCGAGTACGAGTACGACGTCATCTGCACCAAGGGCTTCGCCGACTACTTCCTCATCGTGCAGGAGTACGTGCGCTGGGCCAAGGAGAACGGCATCGGCGTGGGGCCTGGCCGCGGCAGCGCGGCAGGAGCCATCGTCGCCTACGCCATGGACATCACCACCTTCGACCCGCTCGAGAACGGCCTGATGTTCGAGCGATTCCTGTCGGTGGAGCGCTCCGAGATGCCCGATATCGACATGGACTTCGACGATGAGCGAAGGCTGGAGGTAATCCAGCACGTGCGCGAGCTCTACGGGTCCGACCGCGTGAGCCACGTCATCACCTACTCGACCATCAAGGCCAAGCAGGCCATCAACGACGCCAACCGCGT
>CAMYZR010000252.1 GCA_947303905.1 uncultured Atopobiaceae bacterium | reverse complement strand
GGCTTGAGGCCGAACTTCTGGCCTGCCGCCCAGGCGACGATGATGGGGAAGAACTGGAAGGCAGCGTAGCCAGTCGCATAGAGCACGGTGTAGGTCGTGGTCCCCTTGAATTCGGGCACGAAGGCGCAGATGAGCGACAGGATCGAGACGATGAAGCCGCCGGCCATGAGCACGCCCAGGATGGGCTGGAAGATCTCGGAGATGGTGCCGAGGAGGCGGGAGAACGGGTCGGTCTTCTGGCCGTCGTTCTGGCCGGGATCCGCAGGAACCTCGCCGCCCTGGTTCACCGGATAGGCCTCGATGAACTCGTTGTAGATGCCTTCGACCATCGGTCCGACGACGACCTGGTACTGGCCGCCCTGCTGCACGACATCGAGGATGCCCTTCGTAGCCTTGAGGCCCTCGGTGTCGCATACGCTCTCGTCCTTGAGCCTGAAGCGCAGACGCGTGACGCAATGAGACAGGCTGTTGATGTTGTCAAGCCCACCGACCCCTTCGAGGATCGCTGCGTTGAGCTGTTCGTACTTTCCCATGGTATGTCCTTCCTTTGAGACGCGGGTGAAAGCCCGTTTGGAATGTCTCAGGCCGGAGGCGCCTTCCTGCCTTGGACGTTGTTGCTGATTACATAGTAGATAGCTATATATTCCAGTGCAATTCTGTTTAGATTTATATTGTGTCCATTTTGGAATGATATGAACGTAAGACAGCGCACCGCGAGGCGCTCCGACCGTTTCAGCGAGCCTGGCTCCCGCCGGTCAACAGTGACGTCACGCCCCATGTGACCAAGGCACCAAAGACCGTCGAAACCATGCGGAAGAGCGCGTACCAAAGGCGTGCGGCACCCGTGAGGGTGCTTGCCACCAGAAGGAACGAGATCGCACCAATGCGCGCGTTGAAGGCGGGCGCGCCGGCCAGACGGCAGAGGCAGAGCGAGGCCATCAACCCCACAACCATGAGCAGGACCAGCACCCACGTGTTGGAACCCAGCAACTGGTCGAGCGCCACCACTGCCATGCCGCAGACGCAGCCCACGACAGTCACCAGCACGCGCATGGCCCCGGCCTTGCGGCTTGCGTCAACCGTATCCTGACAGCAGAGCAGGCACGAGATGCAAGCCGTTGCCTTCTGGATGACATCGAGGCGCATCTCTCCCACGGCAAACTTGAGGTTCAGCGCCGTGAGCGCGTTCGAGGCCAGCAGACACACGAGCACGCACACGGCAATGCGCACGTCCAGCATCGATGGCTTCCAAGACTCTGTCCTTGCTTCTGGTTTCATAGCGGTCTACCTCTTGTCCTCATCTGCAAGCAATGCGAGACCCCCGCGGGATATGCTCCCACACGAGCCTCGCACATGGTTCATCGTTTTCTATCGGTGACGGTCCCTCTTGGACTTCTATCCCAAAAGTTGGCTTGCCTGGACGAGCTTGCCCACGAGAATCTCGGGATCGCCCTTGGGCACCATCGACTTCTGGGTCTCGAACGAGAGTCCGTACTCCTCCTCCGGCAGCCAGTACTCGAGGTAACCGTTGGTGTAACCAAAGACCAGGCCCTCCACCGGGCACTCCCTGCGCATCTGGATGCCGAACTTGCCGCCAAACTCGCAGGGCGAGACGAACAGGTGCAGGCCGCCAAGGCTGATCACGGAGCAGAGCGCGACCTCCTCGCCCTTCTCGTTGTGCACGATGTGGTGCACCGTCTGCACGCGGATGCCATCGAGGGGCACCTCGGTTTTCACATCGATTGCCGCAATGAGAGGCGCGATGCCACTCGAGATGCGCTCGGCCTCCTCGACGCCCGTACCCTGACGCAGGTTGCGATTGGAGCAATCTCCTGCCGCGCCCACGATCATCACGGGAAAGAACCCAAACGAGGGCTCGAGCTTCTTGGAGGTCATGCCCGCAAACTCGCTGTTCATCCGCGTCTCCGTCTGGCCACAGGTCGCGCTGTGCGAAGCCCAGTTGACCAGGCCCGCGAAGGCCTCCCCGGCCTCGTCAAAGAACTTGACGACGGTCACCTCCTGGTCGGCAGGCTCATTTGTGATGCGATTGTTGTAGAAGCCCTCGATCCAGGCACGGCCCAGTCGGCAGGTTGCGGGTCGGGCATTCTCCCGGCACTCCTCGAAGGCGCTGCAGACTGTCTCCATGAACCAGTCATAGTAGGCTTGGTCGAACTTGCCCGTCCACCACGTGCGGTGATAGGCGACCACGCTCGTGTGGTTGTGCGTGGCGCACAGCAGCACGTTGTCGCGAGAGATTCCGTAGCGGTCGTGCAGCATGGTCTTGGCATCTTCGGCCGTGCCCTCGTCGATCTCCATGAAGTCGCAGGAGAGAACGAAGAGCTCTGCGCCGTCCTGCTCGAAGTAGAGCGCATTGCCAAAGACGTCGTCATAGATGCCAGTGGCCGGATGCAGGCGATTCTCGAGGTTTCGGTACCCGATGAGGTAGACCTCCTCGGTCTGCGGGGTCAGGCAGCGACGTGCGCTTCCGATGTTCATGCTAGGCCTCCTTCGTGAGGTTGATGATAGCCTCTTCGAGCAGTTCCTCTGCTCCGCAGGCGAAGCCCGAGTTCATGGCTTCGTAGGTGATGCGGTCGTATGCGCCGGCCCCAGGTAGATACTTCTGGGCACCGTTGACCAGAGTCACCAGCTCGAACGGACGGGTCGCCGCGTCGCGCAGTCGCGCACCAAACCGGCTCTCCACCTCTGGCTGGATGCCCACAACGGACAGCTCGCCAAGACGTGCAAGATAGATGGTGGTGGGCTCGGGTTCCGCCGGCTCGAACGCGTAGCTGAGCCGAGGCGAAAGCGTAGCGAAGTCCGCTCGACGCTGGCCAGGCAGCATAACGGTCTTCGAGGAGAGACGAAGGTCCTGCGTCCGAAGCTCCTCGGCGCCATCGAGGGATGCGATCACCTCTGCGGCAAGCATCTCGGAAAGCTCGGGCAGCGCACCAGCCCCCACCACGCGCGGAGCCTGGTCACCCGCCGCCCCCACAAGGAAGATGGCCGTGCCGCCAAGCCGATCCTCGAGGAGACGCGCCGTCTCGCCGACAAGATCGCCGCTCACGAGCAGGTTGCCCGCAGCGTCGCGCAGGCCCTGGACCACCGATGACTGCACGTCAGCGGTAAACACCGTGGCAATCACCCGGCCCCTCGTCGCCGCCTCGCGCACGCTCAACACGCGCACGGTGCGATCGGAGAAGCCGTCGGGGTTGATGCCCAGCCACCAGCCATCGGATGTCTCCACGTCGCGGTTCACGTTCACGGAGCAGCGGCCGCAGGCGATGGAAAAACAAGCGGGCACCAGGGCGGCTACTGCCTGCTCACAGGCACCGCGCACGGCCTCCGTCAGCCTCCGCGCAAAGAGGTCGTTGCGCCTGCGAGCAGCGTCATCGGCCAGATGCCCGGGCGTGCGAAC
>CAMYZR010000251.1 GCA_947303905.1 uncultured Atopobiaceae bacterium | reverse complement strand
GTAGTTGATGGTGACCTCGGCGGCGGTGCCGGAGGTGGTGGCGACGGCGATGGTGAAGACGGCATGGTTCTTGGTGTCAGCGACGCCCTCGAGGGAGACGACATCCTCGAACTCGGGGTTGGTGGCGATGATGCCGATGGCCTTGGCGGTATCCATGGCAGAGCCGCCGCCCACGGCCACGATGCAGTCGGCGCCGGAGGCCTTGAAGGCGGCAACGCCGTCCTTGACGTTCTGGATGGTGGGGTTGGGCTTGATCTCGGAGAAGAGCTCCCAGGCGATGCCAGCCTCGTCGAGCAGGTCGGTGACCTTGGAGGTGACGTTGAACATCACCAGATCAGGGTCGGAGGCAACGAAGGCCTTCTTGAAGCCGCGACGCTGAATCTCGCCGGGGACCTCCTTGATGGCACCCTTGCCGTGGTAGCTGATGTTGTTGAGGACGAAGCGGTTGGCCATGGTTCTCTCCCTTTCTGTTGAAAAGAATGACCTGACCATTATCCCCGATTTGGCTCGCCAGTATGCCTCTGGCGGAAAGTTGGGCAATAAAACTAAAGCACGCGCCTGTTGCCCGAAGGCCCTTGGGGCGCGTGGGCTCTCGCAGCGAAGACCTATACTGGACGCATCGAGGGAGGGGGCCCGATTGTCCGAACGTCACAACAGCTCAACGCTCGTCGGCACCGAGGCCGGCTTCCAGCCTCTGGTTCTGACGGTGACCTATGGCTGTGACGTGGCGGCCGCGGTGCTACTGCTTGTCGCCTGGGGACGCGTCAACCCCGCTGCATGGACGCTCTGCCTGATCCCCAGCCTGACGGTCGCCCTCTCCAACCTGCACTATCGGCGCACGCACAGCCTGACCACCATCGGCATGATGCCCCTTGCGGCACTGTCGGTCTTGCCACCGGCAATGGTCGTGGCGATGGCAGACGCGATACACCATGGGCTGAGGATGGCATGCCTCGTCATATCCGTCCCGCTCTGCATCCTGCTGGTGGCCCTGCTCGCAACCTGCGCGCGCCTGAGGGCAACCTATCGAGCTCACCCGGAGGTCTCCCCCACCGCTGCGCTCATCGTGCTTGGCGGCGCCATCAGGCATGGGCGCCCCTGCCATACCCTAGCGCTGCGACTCGACACCGCCATCTCCCTCTGGCGTGAGGAACCGTCTCGCACGATTGTGGTCACGGGCGGACCCACTCCCGACGGAAGCACCACCGAGGCCCACGAAATGGCTCGCTACCTGCGCGAACACGGCGTCGGGCAGACCAGCGTCCTGCTCGAGCCGACGGCGCGCAACACCCGCGAGAACATCGAGCGCTCAACCGAGCTGCTCGACGAGCGGGGATTCTCCGGTCAGCGCTGCGTGGTGTCAAGCGACTACCACCTGTACCGTGCGCTGCGGGAGACACGCCGGCTCGGGCAGGGCCTCACGCCCATCGCCGCCCCCACCCCTCGCACGAGCGTCGCACAGCAGTGGTGCCGCGAGATTCTGACCGTCTGGTTTGGCAGGTAGGCACCCAAACCCAAGCTGGTGTTTTATGCATCTCGCATAATCAGTTGTTTCGTATGTGATACGGCAAGGTTTCTATGATTTGGCACTTTTCGATGCAAACGGAGCCTGCAGCTATCCTCAAATGCACGGCGCCCAGTAGCGAAAGGTGGATTCATGACCGAGAAGCTCCTGCTCATCAACGACCTTGCCGGATATGGCAAGGTGGCCCTCGGAGCCATGATGCCCGTGTTGACTCACATGGGCTACGACCTCTACACGCTTCCCACGGCGCTCGTGTCCAACACGCTGGACTACGGCAAGTTCCAGATCCTCGACACCACCGACTACATCGAGGGTACCCTTGCCGTATGGGACGAGCTTGGCTTCAGCTTTGACGCCATTGCCACGGGCTTCATCGTCAACGGTCGCCAGGCCACACTCATCGCCGACTTCTGCGCCGCGCAACAGGAGCGCGGCGTGCCCGTCTTTGTCGACCCGATCATGGGCGACGAGGGCAAGCTGTACAACGGCGTCGACCGCTCCCTCATCAACCACATGCGCGACCTCGTGGGCATCGCCGACGTGGCCGTCCCCAACTACACGGAGGCCTGCCTGCTCACGGGGGCGCCCTACGCCGGCGCCCAGGGCATGACCGACCGCGACGTCACGCGCCTCATGGACTGCATGCGTCGCATCTGCCCGCGCTCGATTGTCATCACCAGCGCCGCCGTCAATGGGCGTGCCGCGGTCATCGGTTACGACCACGAGCGCGACGAGCAGTTTGTCATCCCCTTCGAGGAGATCCCCGTGCGCTTCCCCGGTACCGGCGACGTGTTCTCCTCGGTGCTCATGGGCCGCAAGCTGGGCGGACGCACGCTCGAGGACGCCACCGCCAACGCGATGCACGCCGTCAAGGACCTCATCCGCATCAACAGCAACGTCGATGACACCTACAAGGGCATTCCCCTCGAGCGCTATCTGGGAAGCGTGCTCAGGTGAGCGGACGACCGAAGATCTCCATCGAGCTGATCGACCAGCTTGGCAAGATGCCCTGCCACCGTGGCCACTGCGTGGGCGACTGCTACGACTTTGACACGCAGCGCGGCGAGCTCTGCCCCATGGCGGCTCACGTGGCCTTCCCCTACATCGACATCCTGCGCTACGGCGGGGAGATTCCCGGCCAGCCCGAGGGAACCGCCGTCTTCTGCTGTCCCGATGTGGAGACCATCAACGTGTTTCGCATCACGCGAGCGGAGGCCTAACGGCAACTTGACCGCTTTGCCGTGCCAGTGGGGTATGCTAGAGATTCGCAACCAAGCGTCCGCAATGGCGGGCGAGTCCCTTTGGAGGACCTCATGGCCAAGGTCACACCGGGCTTCAAGCTCTATCTCTACCAACTCCTCTCGCGCGAGCTCGGGACGGGCAAGCAGACGCTCCTGCCGCAGGTGGAGGAGGCGCTTGCCGCAGACGACATCATCCCCTCGGACCTCGAGTGCGACACCATCCAAGAGCTGGTGGAGGCCTGCTCCGACTTTCTCAAGCTGAGGGTCTTCAAGAAGGGCCGCGCCTACGTGACGGTCCTCAAGAACGAGGAGTGGGACCAGATGCTGGCGGCCCCTCCGGAGAAGCCCAGCGGCAAGAAGGCACCTTCGGGCGGTCCCAAGACCTGGAAGAAGAAAAAGGGTGGCAAGAAGACCCTCAAGGCGGTGAAGCCCGGCAAGCAGCGTCGCGAGCGCGAGGCGGCCGAGGCCGCTGCGACCGAGGCTGCCGCCGAGCTGGCCCGCCAGCAGGAGCTTGAGGCCCAGCGTCTGGCAGAGGAAGCTGCAGCGCTCGAGCCACAGGTCGAAGAGACATCCGCCGAGACGCCGATGGACGAGCCGACCGTTGGGGCCGAGGACACCCCGAGGAGAAGTCCCCCGAGGGACCTGTCGCACGTACTCT
>CAMYZR010000250.1 GCA_947303905.1 uncultured Atopobiaceae bacterium | reverse complement strand
CGCATTGCCGTGGGCGTGGCGCTCTGCATCCTTGGCGCGGCCGTGGCGTCGACCATGGACGAGTGGCTCGGTGACGGCCCCACCGCGCTAGGGTTCTTCGGATGCGTCGGAATCGGCCTCATGTTCATCATCCCGGCAGCCCTTGAGGACAGCGCCTTCAAGAAGGCGCATCCCTACGTCGCCAACTTCTACACCGATGACGAGCGCATTTCCGAGAAGCGTCAGTTTGGCGTGCGCCTGGTCGCGGGCATCTGCTTCATCCTCGCGGCGCTGGTCTTTGGGGCGTTCGCAGATCAGATTGGTCTCATGGGACCGATCATGGCGCTCTTCTTCGTTGCCGTCGCCCTGGGTGTCGGGCTCATTGTGCACGCCGCGCTGATCAATGGGCGTCTCGATATCGAGGAGTACAACATCTCCGCCCTCGAGGAGCTGTCCGAAGAGGAGATCGCCTCGATAGTGGGAGAGGAGCGTGCGCCGGTCGTGCTGAAGAAGGTGCGCAGGAGCAAGCTCGAGGGCTCTGTCTGCGGCGTCATCATGCTGCTGGCAACGACCATCGCCCTGCCGCTCATGTTCTGGGCCACCTGGTTTGGCGAGCCGTTCTGGCGCCTGTATTTCTGGATCCCTTGGATGGTGGGCGGACTCCTGTGCGGCATCGCCTGCATCATCATCGAGCGCAAGAACTAGGGCAGGATATGATTTGAGCTCAAGCCGGGCCATCGCCAGTCGCTGCGGTGGCCCGGCCGACTATCGAGGTCCGACCATTGCGACCAAAAGGAACCGTCCCAAATGGTCGCAATGGTCGGGTTTCTGCGACAATTGTCTGCGTTCAATCGTATCTCGGGCAAAGGGAGGAATGCGTGCCGCAGACGTGCGACATAGAGGCGATCTTCCGGAGGCATGCACAGACGGTCTACCGCGTGTGCTACTCCTTCATGGGCAATGCCGCCGACGCCGAGGACGCGACGCAGGCGACGTTCATGAAGCTGGTGGATCACCCGCGGCAGTTCGCGAGCGAGCAGCACGAGAAGGCATGGCTCATCGTCTGCGCATCCAACCTATGCAAGGACACGCTCAGAAGCGCCAGCCGCACGCGCGTGGTGGCCATGCCCGAGCAGGAGCCCGCCGACACGAGCATATCCGAGCCGCTGGATGCTACGCTCGATGCGGTGCTGCGCCTCCCCGAGAAGTACAAGGACGTGGTCTACCTGCACTATTACGAGGGGCTCAAGACCGACGAGATTGCTCGCATGCTCGGCGAGAAGCCCTCGACGGTGCGCAACCGGCTGCGTGATGCGCGCGGACTACTGAGGAAGTCATTGGGAGGCGAGGCGTGATGGCCATGACAGACGACCAGCTTACCCAGCAGGTGCATGACGCATACGAGAAGATCGAGCTCTCGGATGACGCGCAGGACCGCATGCTCTCCGCCCTGCTTGCCGCGTCTGACGCGAAGCAGGCTGAGCAAAACACCGATTACGATCCAGCGAGGCGCGCCACCAAGGGACAGGTGATGCAGATGCCCAAGCGCAGTGGCCTCAAGCGTTGGCTGCCGATTGCGGCTGCGCTCGTGGCAGCCCTGATCGTGGTCCAGATTGGTGTGCTCACCATCGGCGGCAGTTCAGGAGAGTCACGAGCCGACATGGCGCCTAAATCCGAGGAGTCCATGGTCGCGGACTCCTTCGAGATGAATGCCTCTGACAGCGCGACGCTCGAGACGGCTGCACCTCAACAGGAGGATAAGGCGGATTCCGCGGCATCCGAAGTCGTGAGATCGTCCGAGGTTCCTGCGATGGTGGAGGCCTATCCGCTCATCACGCTTTCGGACGGGACGGAGCTTGTGGCTCGTCCCGAGCAGGCGGACCTCGTCGAGACAGGCGATTTGCTCGAGGAGGCGACCGCCCGTTCCGCTGACGGGGAGCAGTCTGTCACCTGTCGGGTGTACAAGCTTGTAGGTGGCGGCTATGCGGTCTCCTATGAGGACGAGGAGACCTACTGGCTTTGCGACTGATCGGCTGACTTCCAAAATTTCGCAAATCAATCCGACAAAAAGCGCGACACGCTCGTTTCTCCAGTAGACGCAACGTCGAAAGGGGAGAGACATGACACGCAATCATCTGCACGTGGTAGGGCGCTCAGTCGCAGCCGCCGCCATTACAGCATCGCTGGTCAGCACGCTGGGCTGCGGGTTTATGGGTCGCACCGACACCAACGAGACATATGCGGTAGAGACGAAGAGCGACGCTGGTGTCATGTACGAGGATGACATGGCTCTCTCAACCGAGGCGTACGCGCCAGAGGAGATCTACCGACTCGATGTGGACGTGGAGCCCTTCAACACCGAGGAGTATGACTCCCTCGACGAGCAGGGCTTCATTGCCGCGGCAACGCGTCCGCTCTCGACCGTCTCCTCGGACGTGGACACCGCCAGCTACTGCAACCTCCGTCGTATGCTCAACGACGGCTGGTCCGTGGAAGAGATTGACTCCGGTGCCGTGCGCATCGAGGAGATGCTCAACTACTTCGACTACGACTACAAGGCACCTGACGGCAAGGACCTCTTTGGTGTGACCGTGCATGTGGGTGAGTGCCCCTGGAACGACCAGACCAAGCTCGTGACCCTGGGCTTCGCCACGGCGCCCGAGGCGGCCTCCATTGCCGAGAAGGGCTCCAACCTGGTGTTTCTCATCGACATCTCCGGGTCGATGGACTCGCCCGACAAGCTCGACCTGCTCAAGGACGCCTTCGAAGAGCTGGTCTCTCACCTGGGCAAGAACGACCGCGTGTCCATCGTGACCTATGCGGGAGGCGAGGACGTAGTGCTCGAGGGCGCCAAGGGCAACGAGGCGCGCAAGATCATGCGGGCCATCAATCGCCTGCGCGCCGATGGATCCACCAACGGCGAGGCGGGCTTGAAGATGGCCTACGAGGTCGCAGAGCGCAACTACATCGAGGGCGGGGTCAACCGCATCGTGATGGCCTCCGATGGCGACCTCAACGTGGGCATGAGCAGCGAGTCCGATCTGCACGACAACGTGGACGAGCAGCGTGAGACGGGCATCTACCTCTCCGTTCTGGGCTTTGGCTCGGGCAACTACAAGGACAACAAGATGGAGACGCTGGCCGACCACGGAAACGGCTCCTACCACTACATCGACTGCATCGAGGAGGCCGAGCGCGTGCTGGGCACCAAGCTGACGGCAAACCTGGTGCCTCTGGCCGATGACGTCAAGCTGCAGGTGGAGTTCAACCCCGCGCAGGTCAAGGGCTACCGGCTCATCGGCTACGAGAACCGCGCGATGGCAGACGAGGACTTCCGCGACGACGAGAAGGACGCAGGCGACGTGGGGCCTGGCGCGCAGTTCACCGTGGCCTACGAGGTGGCGCTCAGCGACTCCAAGCAGGAGATTGCGACGAGCGACCTCAA
>CAMYZR010000249.1 GCA_947303905.1 uncultured Atopobiaceae bacterium | reverse complement strand
CGTGCGGCAAAGCGCGCGGCGTAGTGCTCGGCGGGGCGTGCGGCACTCTCGCAGAAGAGCCGCTCGTCATCGGTGAACACGCGCCGCACAAAGGACGGCCGCCTCTTGAGCACGCGCTCCATGCGCGCGATCTCAAGGATGTTGATGCCTACGTCCGCTGCCGGCACGGCTACTCCACGGTGACCGACTTGGCGAGGTTGCGCGGCTTGTCCACGTCGTAGCCGCGGTCGCGCGCCACGTAGCGGGCAAGCAGCTGCAGATGGATGACCGAGACGGCCGGCACGAGCAGCTGGTCCGGGCAGGGCGGAATCCACAGCACCTCCTGGCACATCTTTGCGACGCGCTCGTCGCCATCGGTGGCCACGGCCACAACCACGGCGCCGCGTGCCAGGCACTCCTGGATGTTGGAGACCGTCTTGTCGTGGACGTGGTCGGCCGGAACCACTGCCACCACGGGGAAGCCCGACTCGATCAGCGAGATGGGGCCGTGCTTCATCTCGCCGGAGGGATAGGCCTCGGCGTGCAGGTAGCTGATCTCCTTGAGTTTGAGGGCACCCTCGTAGGCGGTGGTGGCGCTGACGTTGCGCCCCAGGAACAGCGAGCTCACCTTGTCACGGAAGCGACGGGCGGCCTGCTTGTCCTGCCAGCGACGCGAGAGGACCTCGCGCATGAGGTCGGGCACCGCCTCGAAGTCGTGGTAGTGCTTCTCGACCTCCTCGGGCGTCATGTTGCCGTTGGCCAGCGCCAGACGCAGGGCAAACAGGTAGGAGGCGATCATCTGGGCGGTGTAGGCCTTGGTCGAGGCGACTGCCACCTCGGGGCCAGCCTGGATGTACAGGGCGCCGTCTGCCTCGCGCGCAGCGGTCGAGCCAAGCACGTTGGTGATGGCAAACACGTTGCAGCCCATGCCGCGCATGCGGCGGGCGGCAGCCAAGGTGTCGGCCGTCTCGCCCGACTGGGTGATGACCAGACACATGGTGTGGTCGGTGACCAGATAGTCCTCGTTGTAGTTGAACTCGCTGGCGTACTCGACCTCCACGGGCACCTTCGCCCAGCGCTCGATGGCGGCCTTTGCCACAAGACCCACGTGATAGGAGGTACCACAGGCGATGATCACGATCTTGTCGACGGCAGCGAGCTCCTCGCGGGTGAGCTTCAGCTCGTCCAGCTCAATGCCGTGCTTGCCAAGCCTGCCGGCGAGCAGGCGCTCGATGGCCTCGGGCTGCTCGCTGATCTCCTTGGCCATGAAGTCGGAATAGCCGCCCATCTTGGCTGCGGACGCATCCCAGTCGATGTCGAACGAGCCGGGACTCTCCACCACGCGCCAGTCGCGGTCGCGAATGACGATGGTGCCGTCAGCGGTGAGGGTGGCGACGTCGTAGTCGTTCAGCTGAACGACATGCGAGGTCACGCTGGCGAGCGGCATGACGTCGGAGGCGGCATACGCTCCGTCCTCGGTGGTGGCCACCACGAGCGGCGAACCGTTGCGCGTCACCACGAGCGTGCCGGGGCAGTCTGCGCAGATGACGCCCAGTGCCCAGCTTCCCTCGAGGCGATCGGCCGCATTGCGCACGGCCAAGGCAAGGTCGCCCTTGGCGGGGCCGTTGAAGGCCTCCTGGATGAGATGCGGAATGACCTCGGTGTCGGTGTCGGAGCGGAACTCATGGCCAGCGGCCATCAGCTCGCGCTTGAGCTCCTGGAAGTTCTCGATGATGCCGTTGTGCACGACGGCGATGCGACCAGTGCCGTCGAGGTGCGGGTGAGCGTTCTTGTCAGTGGGCGCACCGTGGGTTGCCCAGCGCGTGTGCCCTATGCCGCACGTGCCAACGGGATTGGCAGATGCCGCACGCTCGCGCAGCGCAGCCACGCGGCCGGCGCACTTCACGCCATGAAGGTTGCCCGAGGGTGACACCACCTGGATGCCCGCGGAGTCGTATCCGCGGTACTCGAGAGTCTGCAGTCCGTCAAGCAGCCAAGGGGCCGCCTGCTTGGTTCCGGTATAGCCGACAACACCGCACATGCTGTGTCCTCCAAACCTGTAGAGCGGTTGAGCTTCGTCTACCACCAATCTTAGCAGGTGGACGAAGGCTGACCGCCAGCCAACCGCGCCATGTGACACGGTGGCCATATCTTCTCTTCATGTGATTTTGGGTGTCAAAGGGGCCTCTGTTACGGAGCACGTTCCGCTCTTTGCTCCCCCTCTTACGACTCACCCTCATGGCCGTGGCAGCACCCGCCGAATTGTTCGATAACTGCCATCCTCGTCAACCAGCCCATTCTGGTCCAGGCGCTAACGGGCTCCCCCACTTCCTCCCTTCCGGAGAAATCCGTTTGGATTAAGAATAGCGGACTACGCATACCAGCAAAAGCGTCCCGGCCCGGCGTGACAACAAACGCACGGGTCGACCATTGGTCGCTCTTGGTCAGTCCTTTCAAAAAAGGGACCGGGAGTTGGCTCCCGGTCCCCTCGGTCAGCAACGCTTGTCTACGCTACGGGTCTAGACCCAGTCAACCACGTCGACCCACGTCATCAGGAAGTCGTGCTCGTGGACGCGACCGCGCGAGAGCTCGGCTGCTGCCACGATGGAGCACCAGCTCTGCACATAAGCAACCGTGCAGCCCTGACGCTCGCAGTAGCGACGCAGGTACTTCTCGGCAAAGTCCTTCTCGCCGTTCATGATCAGGTGCAGGTAGGTGATGGCGCAGTCCGCACCACCGTTGCCCTGGGTGGCGTGTGCCCAGTCCAGGATGACCGGGGCGCCGCCGTCATCGGGAACGATGATGTTGGACGGCACGAAGT
The DNA here is from genome assembly GCA_947303905.1 of uncultured Atopobiaceae bacterium. Lineage (GTDB taxonomy): Bacteria > Actinomycetota > Coriobacteriia > Coriobacteriales > Atopobiaceae > UBA1367. The sequence goes on along the minus strand of CAMYZR010000249.1, from coordinate 648 downwards.
CACCGTGGCACAGCTTGGAGTGGTTGGGCATACCCTCCAGCGCGTGGAGTAGCTCGTAGCGCTGCGCCTCGCCGATGATGTCGGCAGCGGCGTTGATCATGCGGGTGAACTTGTCCTTCTGGCGACCCATCAGCGGGCTCTTGTGGGCGTGCACGTCGAGCTCGAGGCCGATCAACTGGTCGAGGATCTCGTCCTCGCGCTCGGGGTTGGCCTTGAGCTGCTCGCGCAGCGTGGCGCCCTCCACCTTCTTGGTGGCAATGGCCCAGTTGACGCCTGACTTGCTCACCTCGACGAGCTCGGGCACGTTGATGCCCGCCTGCTCCGCACGAGCGATCTTGGTCGCCTCGGCAAAGATGTCAGCGGCCGGCTTGGCGCCGTTGAAGACCTTGACCACCGTGTCGCCGCAGTCGTAGACAATCTTGTTGTGGCGCTCGACGATGACACTCTTGTCCTTGGGAAGTCTCATGAGATGCCTGTCCTTTCTCGCGACGTGCGCGCCTTAGTCCTCGTAGGTCGAAGCGGGACGGTCATAGTAGGCGTCCAGGTACAGTTCCTTGATCTCGCTGATCAGCGGGTAGCGCGGGTTGGCGCCGGTGCACTGGTCGTTGAAGGCGTTCTCGCTCATCTCGTCGAGGGTGTCGAGGAAGT
>CAMYZR010000248.1 GCA_947303905.1 uncultured Atopobiaceae bacterium | reverse complement strand
GGGAATCGACGGGTTGCCCAGGCTGAAGTCGTAGACGTTCTCGGCTCCGACCTGCGCCTTTCTCGCGGCGCCATAGGCTGCGATCTCGCGGATTGACGACTTTGCCGCGCCATAGGCGTAGCTGGCCTCGTTAATGGACATGGGTCTCTCCCCTCTTGTGTGCGTTAATCTGCCGACTCCGCCGACGCGCCCGTCGCCGGTCGCTCGGGCAAGGGCATGGGCACGAGCGATGGCTCCTCCACCGGTATGGGACGCTGGGCCCCAAGTCCACCGCGCTCGTCCGTATCATGCGTGTCGTTCCTGCCGTCGTCACCGTCGTCGTGCGTATCGGAGGCCTCGGTCGGCTCGCTAGCGGACGTGCCCGTGGGAACCTCGTCCGCATGGGCGGCCGCCCACTCGTCGTAGGTGCCGTTGAGCAGGGCCTCCATCATCTCGCCCTCGACGGTCTCCTGTGCCAGAAGGACCTCGGCCATCTTGTGCATGCGACCGGCGTGCTCGGTCAGAATCGCGCGCGCCCTCTCGTGGGCCTCGCGCATGATGCGCTCGACCTCGTCGTCGATGCGCTTGGTCGTCTCGGCGGAAAGGTCCTGGTGGTTGGCGTAGTCACGGCCCAAAAAGACCTCGCGCTGCGCCTCGCCATAGACCTGGGTGCCCAGCGCCTCGCTCATGCCATAGCGGGTGACCATCTCGCGCGCCATCTTGGTGGCACGCTCCAAGTCGTTGGAGGCGCCCGTCGTGATGTCGTCACAGAAGAGCTCCTCGGCCGTACGGCCAGCCAGGAACACGGCAAGCTCGTCCAGCATGGAGCTGCGCGTCTGGAGGAAGTGGTCCTCCTCCGGCAGCGACAGCGTGTAGCCCAGGGCCCGGCCGCGTGCGATGATGCTGATCTTGTGCACCGGATCGGCGTTGTCGAGCAGGTGCCCCACCAGCGCGTGGCCGCTCTCGTGGTAGGCGATGGTGCGACGCTCGGCCTCCGTCATGACGCGGCCCTTCTTCTCCGGGCCGGCGATGACGCGCTCCATGGCCTCCTCGATCTCGGGCAGGCCGATGGTCGACTTGCGCCTGCGAGCGGCGAGGAGAGCTGCCTCGTTCATGAGGTTGGCCAGGTCGGCACCGGTGAACCCGGGAGTCAGCTTGGCCAGGCGCTCGAAGTCGACGTCGCCGCGCAGGGGCTTGTTGGCCGCATGGACCTGCAGGATCTTCTCGCGGCCCTTGACGTCCGGACGGTCGACGGTAACCTGACGGTCAAAGCGGCCCGGGCGCAGCAGCGCCGGGTCGAGGATGTCGGGACGGTTGGTGGCAGCGACGAGAATGACCGACGAGTTGTCCTCGAAGCCGTCCATCTCGACCAGCATCTGGTTGAGGGTCTGCTCGCGCTCGTCGTGGCTGCCGCCCACGCCGGCTCCGCGCTGACGGCCGACGGCGTCGATCTCGTCGATGAAGATGATGGCCGGAGACGCGTCTTTGGCCTGCTTGAAGAGGTCGCGCACGCGACTGGCGCCCACGCCCACGAACATCTCGACAAAGTCGGATCCGCTGATGGAGAAGAACGGCACGCCGGCCTCGCCGGCAATGGCCTTGGCTAGCAGCGTCTTGCCGCATCCCGGAGGGCCTACCAAAAGCACGCCATGCGGAATCTTGGCGCCCATCCTGAGAGAGCGCTCCGGCTCGGCCAGGAAGTCGCGCACCTCCTGCAGCTCCTCCACCGCCTCGTCGATGCCCGCGACGTCGGAGAACTTCACGTTTGGCCGGGTCTCCTCGCTGGTCTGAGCCTTGGTGTGCCCAAAGCCCATCGCGCGGTTGTTCTGTCCCTGCACCTGGCTGAACAGGTACACCATCACGCCCATCATGATGAGCGTGGGCACGACGGTGGTGAGCAGCATCTCCAGCAACCCGCCATCCTCGGTGTTGATGGTAAACGCCACCTTGGGATGGTCAGCCATCAGCTCCTGCAGGCTGTCGGCGCCCACGTAGTAGCTGACGAAGCTCTTCTTGCTGCTCTTCTTGCCCACGAGCTCCGTACTGGTCCAGTATCCGCCCGTCAGCTTGCCGTCGGAGGTCTTGTAGGTGACCTCGCTCACGCGATCCTCCTTGACCGCCGTCACAAAGTCGTTGGTCGTGAGGGTCGTCGTGGAGTCGTCCTGCCGCAGGCCGCTGGCAAAGCCGCGGGCCATGTACGCCACGAGGGCGATTCCGATGATGATGTAGATCAAGCTCAGGCGACGGTCGTAGGAGCCTCCGGGATACCCTCCCTTGTCCCCACGGTCTTGGTTGTCTGGCACTAAAGGTCCTCCTTGCTTACTCAGGAACCTCAGAAACGCTGGTTAGCTGTACACCTCGGGCTTGAGCACGCCGACGAACGGAAGGTTGCGGTAGCGCTCTGCGTAGTCGAGGCCGTAGCCGACGATAAAGGAGTCGGGCACGTGGGTGCCCACGTAGGTCGGTGCCACCGCGGGCTTCTTGCCCGGCACGTCCTTGACCGCAAACGCGCAGATGCGGATGGAGGCGGGCTTGCGCTCGCCGAGCAGGCGCATGAGGTAGGACAGGGTGAGACCGGAGTCGAGGATGTCCTCGGCGATGATCACGTGACGCCCCTCGAGCTTGGTGTCGAGGTCCTTGACGATACGCACCTCGCCAGAGCTCTTGACACCGGCGCCGTAGCTGGACACGGCCATGAAATCCACGGTACAGGGGATCGTGATGGCGCGCACGAGGTCGGCCATGAAGACGAACGCACCTCGCAGCACCGCCACGATCAGCGGGTTCTTGCCAGCGTAGTCGAGGGAGATCTCCTCTCCCAGGCGCTTGACGATATCGGCGATTTCCTGCTCGCTCAGGGTGATGCTTTCGATGTCTGGATGCAGCTGGGCTTGGTCTTCCATGGGACCTCCAGTAGGTATAAAAGGCATATCCGCAAGATTCTACCAGAGGCTGTAAAAAGTTGTTACCCGCTCTACCCGTCCATCACAGGAGCGTCAGCTCTAGCAGCGATTTTGTGTCAGGTGTAACGCGCACGCGCTCGTCCGCGCGGATGCCGGCGACCCACACGACGTGGCCCGTGTACGACCTGCGCACGATGGGTACCGACGCGCGGTCGGCCACCGGGACGTGTGCCTCCGCGAGTAGGTCGGAGAGCTTCTTGGACTGGCCGTGCATGCCGAGCGGGCAGAGCACGTCTCCAGGCTGCAGGCTATCTACCCAGAGTCGTCCGCCCTGCGTGTGGTCGATACCCGCCGCGGCCGCGTCGAGCAGCACCGAGCGGCCCTGCCACTCCGCGCCATGGGCCCGTGCGACATCCTCGGCACGAGAGCCCGCCGGCACCTGCGTCAGCCGGGCCTGGATCCTGCCACCGCCCGGCAGCTCAAGCTCGCCCGGCACTTCCAGCCATGCATTCAGATGCTCGCTCGCACCGTGGTCGGCACGTACGATGAGCAGGCCAAACTCCACGCGCACGTCCACGTCCACCGGCACCATG
>CAMYZR010000247.1 GCA_947303905.1 uncultured Atopobiaceae bacterium | reverse complement strand
CGCGGACTGTTTGCCGCACGCAAGGCCATCATGCAGTATGACCAGCTCAAGGGCATTCCCAACGTCACGATGAGCGACATCTACACCGGCAATGGCGTCTCCGACCTCATCAACCTGGTCATGCAGGCGATGGTCGAGACCGGCGACGAGATTCTGGTCCCCAGCCCCGACTATCCGCTCTGGACCGCGTGCGTCACCCTGGCTGGTGGCAAGGCCGTGCACTACCTCTGCGACGAGCAGGCCGACTGGCTGCCCGACCTCGATGACATGCGCGCCAAGATCACGAGCAACACCAAGGCCATCGTCATCATCAACCCCAACAACCCCACGGGCGCCCTCTACCCGCGTGAGATCCTCGAGGAGATCGTCGAGATCGCCCGCCAGAACCAGCTCATCATCCTCTCCGACGAGATCTACGACCGCCTGGTGATGGACGGCTTGGAGCACGTCTCCATCGCAAGCCTGGCTCCGGACCTCTTCTGCATCACCTTCAACGGCCTCTCCAAGAGCCATATGATCGCGGGCTGGCGCATCGGTTGGATCTCCATCAGCGGCAACAAGCGTCTGGGCAAGGGCCTCATGGAAGGCATCCACATGATGAGCAACATGCGCCTGTGCTCCAACGTGCCGGCGCAGTCCATCGTGCAGACGGCCCTCGGCGGCTACCAGAGCGTCAAGAACTACGTGGTGCCCACCGGGCGCGTGTGCAAGCAGCGTGACTTCGTCTACGAGCGTCTGTGCGCCATGGACGGCGTCAGCGTCGTCAAGCCCAAGGCGGCGTTCTACATCTTCCCCAAGCTCGACCCCAAGAAGTTCAACGTCACCGATGACGAGCAGTTCCAGCTCGACCTGCTGCAGGACAAGCGCGTGCTGATCGTGCCGGGCAAGGGCTTCAACTGGGAGACCCCGGGCTACTTCCGCATCGTCTACCTGCCGCGTCGCGCGGTTCTGGGCGAGGCGCTCGACGCCATGGAGGAGTTCTTCAAGTACTATCGCCAGTAGGCAGATCTGCCTTCGAGCTGAGTGGGCGGTCTCCGTGGTCCAGGTTGGACTGCGGGGACCGTTCTCACCTGCTAAAGGCTGCCTAAGCTGGTGGTGTATCATGCTTGTGGCATGCAGTTCTCAATACGGCTGCCCAACAGGGTCATCTTGGATGGGCGTGCGCTTGCTTGGGGTCTGGCGCGAGAGGAGCATGGTTTGTGGGAATACACGCGTCTGGTGAGCAGCACATTCTGGGAAAAGCTCGATAACAGCTCGGGAGGCCCTGAGAACTGGGCCGATACCGAGGAGATGATTCGCTACCTCACCAATCCCCGGCTCAGCGCGCCCCTCGCCTTTGTGATTGCCCGCATCCTGCAGCGCAAGCACCCTCAGCAACTGGCAGACGTCCAACCGGCCGAGCAGCTCGAGGGCCGCGTGACCGAGCGGGATCTGCCTCGCTACCTCGAGCTCATCCACGACCTCTTCGAACGCACGGGTACGACCGGTATGTTCAGGAACAGCCAGATTACCGGCTATCTGGACGGGTCGATCAAGAGCCTGCGCCGCGACAACTGCTTCCGCCTTGCCTTCGCCCTGGCGCTGGGAGAGGACGATACGCTCGAGTTGCTGCAGGCGTGCGGACAGCCCGGCTTCAACTACCGCATCCCCCAGGAGCTCGTCTACTTCTTCTGCTTCTGCAACCAGGACCTTTACGACGAAGCCGACGAGCCGAACCCCTTTGGCTGGGAATTCGCGCAGCGGCTGCTCGATGAGGTGGACAAGGCCGTCGCAGACGCATCGCCTGAGGGCACTCAGGTTGTACCCGGACAGACCGCGCTGCTGGAGGACGACATCCTGCAGATGCTGGATGCGCCCGCAACGTCCGAGCAGCGCGCCCAGACCCTCCGTGACTACCTCATCCGGCAGGCGCCGGTGATGACGGGCTACTCGCAGACCGCTTACGCCTGCTTCGATGACCTGCTCGACCAGATCACTGAGCTCTGCGCACAGAAGTCGGGCGAGCAGGTGCCCGAGAAGGAGTCGGTGCGCCTTGCGTGGGTGAGCGGCCAGATGTATCGCAACATCTGGCCCCAGTACGGCGAGGGTTCCACAGGGGACTTCGTCCCGCTCCAAAAGGCGACGCCGGGGCTTCCTGACAACCTGACCGTCGACCCGTTGTGGCGGGCACGCCTGAGGAAGCTGCGCACCCGCAAGATTCCCGTCACCAAGCATGACATCCTGTTCTTGAACATGATCCTGTGGGAGTGGTGGGACACGGGCCTCGACGGCAAGGAAGCCGTGGAAAGCTTCATGTTTGAGGTTAACGACATGCTCTACCGCATCGGCATGTCTGGCATCTACCTGCCCAACAGCTACGACCGACTCATCCTGCTGGCGGTGGCATCAGGCTGCCCGACGGCGTTTCTCGGCGACTTCTACGAGGCGGGTGCCGACGAGAGCATCGTCACCGAGCTCATCGAGAAGAATCGCAGCAGGGAACGGTAGCGGGGGAATCGCATGGAGACACCGCGCATACGCGAACCTCTCTCCCCGGGTACGATCGTCCGGATGCCCGACGGCTTCTGCTGCCAGATAACCGGTCCCGTCATCAGCGAGGGAGGCGGCAGCCTCATCTATCCGGTGTCGCGCGTGCGCATCGACGCGGAAGGCGTGCATCGCCAGGAGCTGGAATATGCCCTGAAGGAATGCTTCCCGCTGTCCACCCTGCACCAGCTGCGCAGGAGGAAGGACGGGTCCGTCATCGCGGAAGGCCCTGGCGGGCAGACCGACGAGCAGGCTGCAGCCTTTCTGGCATACGTCAAGAAGATGCAGCTTGCGGAGCACGAGACCACCAGCCGCATCTACCACACGGCGTTTCGCATGGTGCCCATCGTGGAGTCCGCCGACGAGGTCGGGCTCTCCTTCGACGAGGGACAGACCTTCCACACCGTAGGCAATGGCATGACGGTGATGGAGTCGCTCGCTGGCAAGGGTACGACGCTGAAGGCGTTCATGGCCGACAACGGCCGGGGCGTGTCGGCACTCGTCGCGCTGCGCATCGTCCAGCAGCTGCTCTACGCCCTGCGCGAGGTGCACAGCGCCGGGTACCTGCATCTCGACATCCAGGACGGCAACATCCTCCTGCAGGGGAACCTGGACGACGGTAGCATCCAGGCCACGCTTATCGACTTTGGCTGCGCGCGACCGCTGCGGGAGGATGGCCTGACCGCGCCCATCGCCGACCGCGCGCTGTTTTCCACGCACGGGTTTTCGGCGCCGGAGATGGCACACAACGACGGAACCCTGCGCCTGGGACCTCAGGCCGACCTGTATTCCGCGGGCTACCTGCTGCTTTTCCTGCTGACGGGAACACGTTACGAGCCCCGCTCGCTGGCCAATGTGCGCGGTGGGCGCGTGCTTACGGCCATGTGGATGAGGCACACTCAGTGCCCATCGCACCTGCAGGGTTCCCTGCAATCGCTACTGCAGAAGTCATTGGCCCA
>CAMYZR010000246.1 GCA_947303905.1 uncultured Atopobiaceae bacterium | reverse complement strand
CTGCATGTGCGAGGACGTGCGCGACTGGGTGAGCGGGCGCCGCGAGGCGGGGTCGAGCTTCGACCTCATCGCCTGCATGCCACCCGCCTGGCTTCCCGCACAAGGGCCGAACGCGACGGACTTCGAGCTCAGGCGCGACCACGTGGAACTCATCCGCCAGGTGGCAGGGCTGCTCGCGCGGGGCGGAACGCTGGTGTTCGCCTGCGAGGACAAGGGATTCAGACTCGATGAGAAGGCGCTGCTCGCGGCAGGTCTCACCGTCGAGGACGCGCGCGCCCAGACGCTTGCGCACGGCTTCGAACGTCGCGCCAACGAGCACCACTGCTATCTGGTGAGGCGCGCCTAGGGGACGAGGGCCAGGCTGCGCGCCTGGCACCTGCCTATTGCCGGATCGGCCTCATGACGGCGGTCGAGCCTGCGGGCGGGTCGCCGCTCAGCTCCTCGTAGGGGATGACCGCTCCCTCGCCGTAGAGGGCGATTGCCTCGTCGAGGTCGCTGCGCCGCGCGTTCTCCAGTTGGTGACCAGCGCATCGCGCGGCACCATGCGCGCCTCCCACAGCTGTGCGAGCTCGTTGAGCAGCCTGCGCTCCTCCATGTCGTCGAGGCCGCGCAGCGCGATGACGACGAGCTCGTTTGACAGCTGGTCGACCCAGCGCTTGAACACGCGGGCGTTCCAGCCCATCTCCCGGAGGTCGTGGTAGGTCTGCTCCAGGTCGAGCTCGGTGAGCTCGCCGATGCCCACGAGCCGCTCTGCCGCCTGCCGCGTGTCGGGGGTGGCGAGAAGGCCCTTGATGAGCGCTGCGTAGCCACCCGCAAGGCGCGGTGGCAGGGAGTCCGCGCACCTGAGCTCGAGTCGTCCGTCAAAGCGGACGTCGGGCCAGACGGAGCGCGCGAGCCGCTGCGCCTCCGTGGGCGTCAGGTCGCGCTCCTCCATCACGTATTCGCAGGTGTCGGTGCCCGTGGAGAAGACGATGCCCTCGTCGCTCTCGAACATGATGGGGCGCACGCTCTCCAGCCAGCGCTCGTAGCTGGCAAGGCCGAAGCTCTCGCGCAGGACGGAGGGCATCGTGGCGTGCCGTGCGGGGTCCATCTGCTGCCAGACGAGCTGGCGGGCCATGCAGGGCGTGTCAGCCGGGTTGCACCCGCGGAACGTGAGCGTGTTGTCGCACAGGAAGGAGAGGACCGGGGCGAGCGCCGTGCCCAGGCGGAACACCGCCACGGCCTCCTGCTCGTCCTGCGGCATGGGAAGGCACAGCCGCGTCATGGCCGAGCAGCGCAGCGCGTCTTTTGCATAGCGACCCGAGCGCGCGAGGTAGGTGCCGAGAAGCACGTTTCGCGACAGGGGCACCGGCACGATGTCGGAAGGGGAGGGGACGGGGCTCAGACCCTGCGCCACCAGGTCGTACTCCCTTTCGAGGGCGCGTGCGGCAAGATGGGTCTGGCGGTCGAAGACGCGGATGGCGTCGATGAGCCCGGTGATGCTCCGGGAAGGGCCCACCTCGAGCACAAGCTGCGCACCGACGCCCACGCTCGCGCGCAGGCCAATCGCCTCGTCGCGCCCCTCGATGGCGAGGGTGCCCCGCACGCCCACCAGGCGGCCCTCGCAGACGATCTCGCCACCCGCGTAGGTGGCGGTCAGCTGGTGCAGGAGCCTCTCCACGCCATAGGCACCCTCGAACGGCACGGGACGTCCCGAGGCATGGTCACAGACGATGCGTTCGAGCACGAGCGTCAAACCTGCAGTTTGGATGGAGCCGCCGCGTGTGGCGGTGTCCCCCCTCAGCGCCGCGAGCATCGTCTGGCGATTGCGCTCGAGGCGTTGTCGCTGCTCATCGGTGCGGATGCGTGCATGCTTTGCCATGTGTGCCCCTCGAATTCGGAGAGCGAACTTCGTTTGTGGATAGTATGCCTTAATGAGCGAATGAGTAGAATGGTTGCAACAAGAACCTTCCTCCTTCGGTCGGAGGTCGGATGCCAAGGAGGGCTTATGCCCCAGACGGACAACAAGAACGCGGCAAAGAAGGTGCCCATCAAGGTCGGTGGGTCCTCTCGCAAGCAGCCGCAGGGCTCGGCGCAGCAGGGGGACAACAACTCCCAGGCGCGCAAGGGGGCCATCTTCCTCGGTGCGGTGGTCGTTGCCTATATCGTCTACCTTGTGTTCACCGGTCAGATGGCCACCTTCATCGAGGCCCTGTCCGGCGTGAACATGAACTGGGTCGCGGGTGCGGCACTCTGCTACGTCTTCTACTTCATCTTCGGCGTCATCGCCTACGCCATTGCGGTCTACCTCGACCATGACTCGCCGGTCGGCATCCGCGACCTGATGAGCGTGGAGGCCTCGGGCGTGTTCTTTGGCAACCTCACGCCCATGATGGCGGGCGCCGTGCCCTCGCAGATCTATCGCCTCACGCGCACCGGTCTCGACGTGGGCGAGGCGAGCGCCACGCAGTTCACCCGCTTCATCATGTTTCAGCTGGCCGTGGTCCTCTTTGCGGCCCTGATGCTCATCGCCAAGCTGTCGTTCTTCTTCGAGGCGTACGGCAACATCGTGGTGCTCAACCTCGTCGTGTTTGGCGTGCACCTGGCCGAGTGCGTCGGGCTCTTCGTCATCTGCCTGTGCCCCAACCTGGTCATGCGCTTCGGCAACTGGGCTATCGAGCTGCTCTCCCGTCGCAACCTGCTCAAGGACCGCACCCACTGGGACGAGATGGTCAACGTCCAGGTGATGGAGTTCTCCGACGCCTTCAAGCGCGCCGCGCAGGACCTGCCGTCCATGGGGCTGACCCTGCTCGTCACCATGGCGCAGCTGGCGAGCCTCTACATGATTCCCTGGTTCGTGCTCAACGCCTTTGGCGTGCGCGGCGACTTCATCGAGTGCCTTGCCGCCGGGTCGATGGTCCAGATGGTGGCCTCCGCGGTTCCGCTGCCGGGAGGTACGGGCGGTGCCGAGGGCGGCTTCGTGATGTTCTACAAGAACATGTTCGGGCCGGCCACCTCTGCGGGCTTCCTCGTATGGCGCATCGTGACCTTCTTTGCTCCGACGATCATCGCGGCGCCGCTCCTGGGGCTGTCCACCCGCAACCGCACGGTGAGCATCTATCGCAGGGTCCAGCGCATCAAGCGCAAGCTCTCCCGCAAGGGCGGCAGGGGCATGTCTGGACACAGGGGCCACGGTGGCGGAGTCAAGCTGAGTGGCAAGACCGTCGACGAGAAGGCCAGCAGGCACGAGTAGGTGCTCGGCGAGTGGCGCTTCCATAGGGCAAAAAAGCCGCCCGTTCGCATGGTGCGAACGGGCGGCTTGCTTTCTGTGCCTGAGGGGTGCCTTAGCCGGCGAGCGAGCGGGCGCGCTCGATGCGGGCGAGCACGTGGTCGCGGCCTGCGAGTGCGAGGGTCTCGCCGATGCCCGGGGAGGCGGCGCTGCCCACGACCGCCACGCGGATGGGCTGGAAGACCTTGCCCTTGCCCATGCCCAGCTGCTCGGGCAGCGGG
>CAMYZR010000245.1 GCA_947303905.1 uncultured Atopobiaceae bacterium | reverse complement strand
CAACGATGGCCACGGTACCCTCGAGCGCGCCATCAAGCAGAGCTACTGGCGTTATAAGGAGATAATCGAGAGCAACGGAGCGGGCCTCGAATAGGGGGCGCGCCGTTGCGAGCGCCCGCCGCGGGGCGAGTCGCGGAGCGCGAGCGCGGCGGCTCCCACAAAACGGGGCCTGCCTCGAAGAGGTGGTCTGTCTCGGTCTCCCATTGAGCTAAAATCTCGTTTTTCTGTGCGCTGGCGCATTGCGAAGAAAGGAGCGATGCGCCAGCGCTATTTTCTTTCCCACGCGTTAGGCGATGGCCACGCCATCGTGCTGCTTGCCGAATGGTACGCTGGGTTTGATACGAGACACTCTACGGTTGGGGGCTGACGCATGAGCGAGTTGAGCAATGCGTTTCGCACGTGGGTAGCTGCACGTAAGGTGCAGGGTTGCACGACAACGGTCGTGGACGATGACCACATCACCATCAAGCAAGGGTGCATGACGGGCCAGGTCAACTTCTACGCCTTCGATGACATGCCCGAGGTCGTGGAGCTCGCCGTGACCGAGGACTCTACAGGGGAGAACCGCTTCTTCCTGCACTTCGAGCTCGAGGGCCTCGACCGCGCGAAGCAGCTGTTTGGCGAGATGGCCGAGGTGCTCCAGGAGCCGTGCGACTATGATGGCACTCGTGTACTTCTGTGCTGCACCGTGGGCATGACTACCACGATGTTTGCCAAAAAGCTGAGCCAGGTCGCCGAGACCCTCTCGCTCGACTACACCTTCGAGGCAAAGGCGCTCGAGGATGCCAAGCGCGAGGGTGGCAGCTACGACGCCGTCATGCTCGCCCCGCAAGTGGGTTTCCGCCGGCGCGAGGTGGCTCAGGCCTTCCCCGATGCGGTCGTCTTCGAGATCCCGGCGCGCATCTTTGCCCGCTATGACGGTGCGGGTGCTCTGCGCATGCTGATGGGGCTTCTGGGCGACGCCTCGCTGGCGGCACCCGATCCCAGCGACCTGCGCATGATGCGCAGCTCCCGCAAGGACCTGCCCAACAAGGAGGTCCTGATCATCTCGGTCATCCACCATCCGGGTGGCGCGACCATCGCCTGGCGCCTCTTCGAGAACTTCAAGCTGCTTGCATCCGACGAGGTCTACAAGCCCAAGATCGAGTTCCGTGACCTCGAGGACGTCATTGCCACGCTGCGCTTCCGCGGCATCGACCTCGCCGACATCGACGCGGTGGGCGTTGCGGTGCCGGGAGCCGTGGACTACGGTACCGTCACCTTCTCGGGTTACGATCTGGCTGGCGTCAACATCGAGAAGGGGCTTACAGACAAGTTCGGCCTCAGGGTGTTTGTGGACAACAACGCCAATGCGGGCGCCGTGGGCTGCTATGTGAGTCAGGACACCTATGACAGCGTGACGCTTCACACCCAACAGGTCGGGACGATGATTGGTGGGCAGGGCACCGTGTGCAACGGGCATCTGCTGCGCGGCCATCGTGGCATGGCAGGCGAGCTGAGCGGACTCAACTGGCAGGTGTTCTTGCATGCCGAGCAGTTTGCGGACGTTGAGCTGGACGTGGACTCGCACAAGGAGCTGCTCGCCTACTACGAGGAGCAGGCCTCGTGGAGTGGTGAGTCGATGCTGCCGATACTGGCCACCATGCTGCAGGCTGCCATCGCGGTGGCGGCGCCCGATGCGATCTACATCAGCTATGACCTCGTGGACGACATGGAGGCCCTGCGCAAGGAGCTGGCCAAGAGCCTGCCCGAGGACCTCATCCCCGACCTCATCCATATCACCGACTATCGCGAGAAGATCTTCCTGGGCGAGATGGCGCTCGTGCTGCAGCGTCTCAGCACCAGCGCGACGTAAGGGACAGGTGCCTTGACCGGCTGCCTCAGGCGTTGTCGCCGAGCACGTGCGAGCAGGCCATGACCTTCTCGCGCGGAATCGAGCAGAAGACCTCGACAAGGTGCGCATCGAGCTGCGTGCCAGCGGCTTCCTTGAGGATTTCGATGCACTCGTCGTAGGAGTCTGCCTCCTTGTAGGGGCGGCGCATGAAGACGGCGGAGAACACGTCGGCAACGGCGAGGATGCGTGCCCCGAGGGGGATGTCGTCGCCTGCGATGTGGTAGTAGCCCCTGCCGTCGATGCGCTCGTGGTGGTAGGCGATCCAGTCGGTTATGCCCTCGAACGAGTGGACTGGTGCCAGGATGTCGGAGCCGATGCGAGGGTGCTTGCGGATGGCGGCCCATTCGCGCTTGCTGAGCTTGCCTGGCTTGTTGAGCACTTCCTCGGGCACCCCAAGCTTGCCGAGATCGTGGAAGATGGCGGCGTATTCCAGGTTGACGCGGTTGATGGACTCGCGCTCCTCCTCGGGCAGGGCGTCGTAGATGAGACCGGAGATGAGCTCGACATGGCGGCTGTGGCCGCGCAGGTCGCGGTCGCGCGCGTCGATGATGCTCGAAAGCGCCTCTGCCAGGCTGCGCGTATTGGACTTTATGCTACCCACCAGCGCGAATATCCACTGCAGCACGATGGTCACGAAGGCGCTGCCGCCAAGCAGGATGAGACCTATGGAGAATTCGGAGAAGTTCTGGAAGAAGATGATCGCATAGGTCAGCGCGAAGCAGACGGTAAAGACGAGGACGACGTAGCCAAGCCAGGCTACGCCCTCGCCGGTGAGGATGTCGTGCTGGTTGCGTACGAATCGCGCGATGCTGATGACGTTGAACACCATGAGGACGAGGCCAGCCAAGACCATCCCCTGAGATATCGGCCCAAGCAATGTGGCGCACCTCCTCACAGACACCACCAGCAGTGATATACCAGCCTTCAGCGACGGGCGACTTGGACCCCTCCGATGGGGAAGCGTTTCCTGCCCGGCGATCCCCTCGGTGCGAGGCTCGCAGGTAAAGGCAGCTATCGGATCCTGCCCCTAAACGGATGACAAGAGGCTTTCCGTCTGTCGGAAACGTTTCCAAAGACGGCCAAAAGTGCTATAAAAGAGTCGATGGCACAGCTGTGTCTCCATAAGGCAGCGCAGATCTCTCCCTGGGCCATGTCCATGAACGTGTCCGTAACCCCGTACTTTCGACGCAGGTTTATCCATGGCCCCATCTCGCAATGACGAGTGGAGCATGGGCCTCGACTCAGGCACAATGAGAGATTGAAGGCATTCAATATGACCAAGAGACAAGACCTTGCTTGGTGGCAGAAGACCATCGCCTATGAGATCTACCCCAAGAGCTTCTACGACACGGCAGCCCAGGGGAGCGGAACCATCGCGGGCATCACTGCCAAGCTCGACTACTTGGCCTCGCTGGGGGTGGGTGCCGTCTGGATCACCCCCTGCTACAAGAGCCCCATGGTGGACAATGGCTACGACGTGCAGGACTACCGCCAGATCGACCCCTCCTTTGGCACCATGGCAGACATGGACGAGCTGATTGCCAAGGGCAACGAGAAGGGCGTACGCGTGGTGATGGACCTCGTGTTCAACCACACGTCCGAGCAGTGCGCCTGGTTCC
>CAMYZR010000244.1 GCA_947303905.1 uncultured Atopobiaceae bacterium | reverse complement strand
GCTGCGAATGGCGCTGTCCCAGTCCGACCGACTTGCGCTGCCCCAACCCCAGGCGTTGTAGGGCTTGAAGCAGATGGCGCCCTTGGAGCTCTCGATGCAGGAGATGGCCGGCGACCAGCGCGGGTCGACGTTGTAGTCCCAGGCTGCCTCAGCAAAGGTCTGGCCATGGCCACCCAGGGGAGAGCCGCCCAGATAGGCGTCGATGCGCGGAGCCCACTTGGCGATGAAGGCATCACGCTCGGAGACGATGGGAGCCTCCTCTACCGTCTCTTCCTCCTCGGGCTCCTGCTCCTCCGCCTCCGCCGTATCGGTTTCCTCTTCTGAGGTCTCCTCCTGCTCGGTCTCCTCGGGCTTCTCCTCGTCGTCCTCGTCCGTCTCGACGGTGGGGGAGGCGTCCTCGGGCGTGGAGACGTCAGCCTGCTGGCCGCTTGCGTTGGTGAAGGTCTTGTTCTCCTCGGCCTCCTTGGCTGCCTCTGCGATGGCGGCCTCAGCTGCCGCGCGCTCGGCCTCGGCCTGCGCGATTGCCTGCAGGCGGACTTCCTCGCGGGCTGCGAGCGCCTCCTGCTGGGCCTCCAGGGCACGATCTGCCTCCTGGCTCGCCTTGGCATGGCGCGCCGACAGCGTGTCGCGCTCCTGCTGGAGCTCGGCGTTCATGTCAGCCAGAATCTTGAGTTCGTCCATGTTGTGGGCTTGGATGCGATCAAGATAGGTAATCGTGGCCAGGAACTCGCTCCAGTCCTCGGACGAGAGCAGAAGGTCAACGAGGCCGTTGCTCGACTGCTGAAGCTTGTAGAGGTTGCGCACGGACTCGGCGGCACGCTCGCGCTGGGCTGGCATCTCGGCCTCGAGGTCGGAGATGCGCTGCTCGTTGGCATCGATCTCGCCCTTGATCTTGTCGACGTTGGCGCTCGCCTCCTCATAGGCTGCGGTTGCCTCCTCGACCTGCTGCTGCAGCTCCTCGTAGGTCGCAGCGTATGCGGTCGAAGGGACAAGTGAGAGGCCAAGACCGGCGGCTACTGCAAGGGCGGCAATGTGCATTCGGACGTGCACGGACACCCCTTTCGTCGGGGACAGGACAACCAATAAAAACTGGCATTTGATAATAATAGCCCTACTGTGCGGCTCACATTGCATTTTCATCACTGGGAATACTGCAGGCTGCGTTTGACTGCGCGTACTGCCCGTTTGCGGACGAATGACAGCATCGCGCGGCACCCCATCGGATTTCGTGGTCGTTATGTGGCAAGTTTGGCACTAGTTCATCATGAGAGGGCAACAGGTGCCGGATTGATGAGGAGGGCAATCCCGTGGACATCATCGAACTTCTTAAAGCGGTCCTCTATGGCGTCGTCGAGGGCATAACCGAATGGCTACCCATCTCGTCGACGGGCCACATGCTGCTGCTCAACCAGTTTGTGACGCTCGACGTGTCGCGCGACTTCTGGGACATGTTTCTGGTGGTCATCCAGCTTGGCGCCATCCTCGCGGTATGCGTGCTCTTCTTCAACAAGCTCAACCCCTTCTCGCGCAAGAAGGACCGAGCCGAGCGGCGTGCCACATGGGCCCTGTGGGCAAAGGTCGTGGTGGCCTGCAGTCCCGCCGCTGCGGTGGGCATCCCCCTAGACGACTGGATGGAGGAGCACCTCGGTAGCCCCTTCGTCATCGCGGCCGCCCTCATCGTCTACGGAATCGCCTTCATCCTCATCGAGAACGCCCGCGAGCGCCGCGCTGCCCGCATGGGTCAGCCCGAGCGACCGCGCCATCTCGCTGCGCAGGTCAACATGGGCACCACCGCACAGCGTGCCGACCTCCATGCGCGCGTGACCGACATCGACAACCTCGATTGGCCGACAGCCATCGGAATCGGCATCTTCCAGGTGCTCTCCATCGTTCCCGGCACCTCGCGCTCGGGCTCGACCATCATCGGCGGGCTGCTTCTGGGTTGCTCGCGTTCCGTCGCGGCCGAGTTCACGTTCTTCCTGGCGATTCCAGTCATGTTTGGGGCGAGCGCCCTGCGCCTGGTGAAGTTCTTCCTCAAGGGAAACACCTTTGCACTGGTCGAATGGCAGATTCTGGGCGTGGGTTGCGCGGTCGCCTTCGTGGTGTCGATGCTGTCGATCCGATTCCTGATGGGTTTCGTGCGCCGTCACGACTTCAAGCCCTTCGGCTGGTATCGCATCGTGCTGGGCCTGGTCGTGATCGCCTACTTCGCCTTCGCCCGATAAGCTTGCACGCAATGTATTGGTAATGCAACTAACTTAAGATGGGCGTATCGACTGAAGGGAGTGAGGCGTGAGGGACTTTCTTATCAGGCGAGCGCTGCAGGCAGTCGCGGTCATGCTCTGCATCTCGGCCATCACGTTTTTCGTGCTCAATGTGGTGCCTGGCGACCCGGTCCGCATCATGCTGGGCGACCTTGCCTCCGAGGAGGCTCTGGAGACGGTGCGCCATCGCATGGGTCTTGACCAGCCCGTCTTCGTTCAGTACTTCAACTGGCTCACCAACATGCTGCGTGGCGACTTCGGTGACTCGTACTTCCAGCGTGCCCCGGTCATCCAGCTTCTGGGACGCTCGCTGGCCGTCACGGCGCGCCTCGCGGGCTTTGCCTACCTGTTCGCACTGATCTCGGGCGTCACCATCGGTGTGGTCGCGGCGGTCAACCACGGCAATGCGGTCGACCGAATCCTGATGTCCATTGCCGTGCTGGGCATCTCGGCGCCGGCCTTCTGGGTGGCCCTGCTCCTGCAGATCGTGTTCGCCCTCAACCTGCACTGGCTGCCGCTTTCTGGCACAAAGACGGCCATGCACTTCGTGCTTCCCGTCATAGCCTTGGGCACCCGCTACTTTGCCTCCATCTCGCGCGTCACGCGTACCGCCATGCTCGAGGTGCTGAGCCAGGACTTCATGCGGACCGCCGAGGCCAAGGGTCTGCGCAAGTGGGCGGTCATCCTGCGCCACGGCCTGCGCAACGCACTGATTCCCATCATCACCATCGCCGGCACGCAGCTCGGCGACATCTTCACCGGCTCCATCCTCGTCGAGACCATCTTCTCCATGAACGGCGTGGGCAGTCTGATGGTCAACTCGATCAACCAACGTGACCTGCCGCTCATCGAGGGCGGTGTCATGTACATCGCCCTGATCTGCGTCGTGGTCTACCTCATCGTGGACGTGCTCTATGCCGTGGTCGATCCGCGCATCCGACTGAGCTGAGGTGAGGCGTAAATGGCACTGCTGAGAAGTGACGCCAAAGACCCCAAGACGCAGGACGCCGAGCGCGTGGCGCGCGCTGCCGGCGAGGCCGCCAAGAAGTCCCGCAAGTCGTCAGAGAGCTATTGGCAGGTAAGCTGGCGCATCTTCCGCAAGAACCACGTGGGTGTCTTCTGCCTGGGCATCGTGGTCCTGCTCGTGTTCGTCGCGCTGTTCGCGGGTCTCATCGCGCCGTTCGACCCCGACGCCATCGAGTTGACCAACCGCCTACAGGGCCCCGGCGGGTCCCATCTGCTGGGCACCGACGAGCTGGGGCGCGACATCTTCTCGCGCATCATCTACAGCTGCCGC
>CAMYZR010000243.1 GCA_947303905.1 uncultured Atopobiaceae bacterium | reverse complement strand
TCACCCTGGCGCTGGCGCTCTTGCCCCTGGGCTCCGCGCTCGCCGATCCCGTGCTGGAAGTTCCCTTCCGCCAGGACTCGCCGGAAGCTGCTGTCGCCGCTGCAGTCGCTGAAGCGCTGGATTATCCCGTTCACTGGACGGAGGATGCGGACGTCTCGTAAGGTGTCCTGACGATGAGGCGCACGTACGCCCTCATAGCGTTGCTCCTAGCCTGCT
The DNA here is from genome assembly GCA_947303905.1 of uncultured Atopobiaceae bacterium. Classification (GTDB taxonomy): domain Bacteria; phylum Actinomycetota; class Coriobacteriia; order Coriobacteriales; family Atopobiaceae; genus UBA1367. The sequence goes on along the minus strand of CAMYZR010000243.1, from coordinate 3,350 downwards.
GCCTGGCCTTGCCGGCAGCAGGCTGCAGCCAATCTGCGCAGGAGCCCGCATCCGCCGAGCAGGGAGCGACGGCTCAGGACGGCCCCATGACCCAGCTCGTGGACGACTTCCGCGACACCGACATCGGCTGCGGCTGGGAGCCTACTGGCTCCATGGAGCTGTCGTACGCGCGACGCTTCACCATCGACTACTTTGAGGGGGGCTATCAGCTGGCGTGCCTGTCCGATGGCAACCGCTACCTCATCGTTCCCGAGGGTGCTGACGTCCCGGAGGGGCTCTCCGAGGACATCATCGTGCTCGAGCAGCCTGCGAGCGACATCTACCTCGTGGCCAGCGATTCGATGTGCCTGTTTGACGCGCTTGGGGCACTTGACCGCATCAGCGTGTCGGGCATCGAGCGCGATGACTGGTCCATCACCGCGGCGCGCGAGGCGATGGACGCGGGGGACATGGTGTACGGGGGCAAGTACCGCGCTCCTGACTACGAGCTGCTTGTCTCACGCGGAGTGCGCCTGGCCATCGAGAGCACCATGGTCAACCACACGCCCGACGTGAGGGACAAGCTCATGGAGCTGGGAATTCCGGTGCTCGTGGAGCTCTCGAGCTACGAGAGCGAGCCGCTCGGCCGTGCCGAGTGGATTCGCCTGTACGGCGCGCTCTGTGGCCTGGATGACCTTGCGCAGGAGAAGTTCCAGCAGCAGGTGGACCAAGCGGCGTCCATCGACAGCGAGCCCACAGACCTGACTGTGGCGTACTTCTACCTCAACAGCAACGGTGCTGCGGTGGTGCGCCGTCCGGGCGACTACGTGACCGCCATGATCGAGCAGGCGGGTGGGACCTACGCCTTCGACGACCTTGACCCTGCCGTCGCCGGCTCAAGCAGCGTGACCATGCAGATGGAGCAGTTCTACGCCCAGGCAAAGGACGCCGACGCCTCGATCGACGACTCGATCACCTCGCTTGACGCCCTGCTCGCACGAAACGAGCTGCTGGCGGACTTCAAGGCCGTGAAGACGGGCAACGTGTGGGTGACTGACCAGAACATGTATCAACAGATGATGGCCTCTGGTGACATCATCTTGGACTTCAATCGGATCTTGCATGGTGCGACCGGTGAGCTCACCTACCTGCACCAGCTGACGTAGTGGGGATGTGCGTAAGGTGAGGCTCGAGCGCAGGACAGAGGGGTCGGCCGATCCGCTCGCCGTGAGGCGCGAGCGGGTGTGCGCGACCTTTGCGCTCCTCTTTGCGCTGCTGCTCGTCGCAGCGGCGCTCAACCTCTGTCTCGGCAGCCTGCACGTGCCGCTGTCCGACCTTATGACCGTCCTTTTGGGACGTGACCGTAGCAGCACCTACTACCAAGTCATCTGGAGCATCCGACTGCCGCGACTCGTGGCGGCAGGGCTCCTGGGCGGCTCCCTCGCGCTTGCCGGCCTTTTGCTGCAGACCTTCTTCAACAACCCCATCGCCGGACCCTACATCCTGGGCATCTCAAGCGGTGCCAAGCTCGTGGTCGCTGCCACGATGATCGTGGTGGTGGGGGGCTCTGGGATCCTCTCGTCCTGGATGCTCGTGCTGGCCGCCTTCGTGGGATCCATGCTGGCCATGGCCTTCGTCCTGGCGGTGTCGCAGCGCATCAGGTCAGCGAGCATGCTCATCGTCGCGGGTGTGATGGTGGGCTACATCTGCAGTGCGCTTACGGACTTCCTCATCACGTTTGCAAGCGACGCCCATATCGTCAACCTGCGCAATTGGTCCCAGGGAAGCTTCTCGGGCATCAGCTGGGCGGATGTCGCGACGATAGCGGTTGTGATTGCACCTGCCGCAGCGTTCGCCTTCGCGCTCTCCAAGCCCATGGCTGCCTATCAGCTGGGCGAGCGCTATGCGCAGAGCGTGGGTGTCAACGTGAGGGCCTTCCGCGTGGCGCTGATCGCACTGTCGAGCCTGCTCGCCGCCTGCGTGACCGCGTTTGCAGGCCCAATCAGCTTTGTGGGCATCGCGGTGCCCCATATCGTCAAGCGCCTGTTGGGGACCTCGCGACCCCTTGTGGTCGTACCCGCCTCCTTCCTGGGAGGAGCCATCTTCTGTCTGGCGTGCGACCTCATCGCGCGAACGGCTCTGGCACCGACCGAGGTCTCCATCTCGGCGGTCACGGCGCTGTTTGGCGCTCCCGTGGTCATCGCCATCCTGCTTGGCAGGCAAAGGCGGGTGGACTAGCGATGGCGGCACGTGGGGAGGGACAGGCCATGCAGCCCATGCTCAGGACCGAGGCGCTGTCTGTCGGCTATGGGGCGTCTCCGCTGCTTGCGGGCATCGACCTAGCGGTTGCGCCGGGCCAGATCGTGACGCTGATAGGGCCCAACGGTGCGGGCAAGTCGACGCTTCTGCGCACGGTGGCTGGCGAGCTGGCACCTCTGGGCGGCGTGGCGTATCTCTCGGGACGACGCCTCGAGCAGCTCTCTGACCGCGAGCGTGCGCTGGAGCTTTCCGTCCTGCTCACCGAACGGCTGCGAACCGACCTCATGACTTGCGAGGATGTGGTGGAGACGGGCCGGCTGCCCCATACGGGGCGCTTGGGCATCCTCTCGCCCGATGACCACGAGCACGTGCGCATGGCAATGGAGCTCGTGGGCGTATGGGGCTATCGCGCCAACGACTTCATGCAGCTCTCGGACGGACAGCGCCAGCGCGTGCTGCTCGCCCGGGCCATCTGCCAGGAGCCGCGGCTTCTCGTGCTCGACGAACCCACCAGCTACCTCGACATCCGTTACCAGATCGAGCTCCTGTGCGTGCTCAGGCGACTGGTCACGACGCGCGAGATGGGCATCCTGATGTCGCTCCATGAGCTGCCGCTCGCTCGTCGCATATCCGACTGGGTAGTCTGCGTGAAGGACGGTGGCATCACGATGCAGGGGTCGCCCGAGCACGTGTTTGTGCCCGAGGTCATCGATGCCCTGTATGACCTCGAGCCCGGTGTGTACGACGCGACCACGGGCAGTGTCGAGCTGCCTCCGGACGTGCGGTAGGAGGTCGGATGCAGCGACTCGAGCACTACATATCCGCTGGTGGTAAGCGCTTGCGCTGCGGTTACACCACGGGTACCTGTGCGGCTGCCGCGACGCGTGCCGCCGCAGAGCTGCTGCTCGCGCGTGAGCTCGTGCCTGCGGTCGTGGTCTCCACCCCCTCCGGCATCGAGGTGGGCGTGGACATGGAGGAGCACGACGAGGGGCTGGGCTGGGCGCGCTGCGCCGTGCGCAAGGACGCTGGCGACGACCCGGACGTGACCGACGGCGTGCTGGTCTGGGCGGAGGTGACGCGTTCCGACGAGCCTGGCATCCACATCGACGGCG
>CAMYZR010000242.1 GCA_947303905.1 uncultured Atopobiaceae bacterium | reverse complement strand
ATCCGCATGGTGCGCCTGCCCAAGCGTACGCAATCCGCCACGCCGCGCAGGTCAAACTCGCACTTGATCTGGAGCACGTCGCGAACGTCTGTGCCCAGGAAGACGTCGATGAGGTCATGGTCGAGCAGGCGCTCGAAGAGACGCGTGTAGCCCTCCGCCGGCATGCCCTGATGCGGTGCGGCCGGGAAGTAGCGGTCATCGTCGCCCACGAACACGGGGACGCGCCCGGTGATGGACGGGTCAATCTGGTCGGGCGTCTTGCCCCACTGCTTCATGGTGTAGTAGAGGAAGACGTTCTCGTAGACGTAGTCGGCGACCTCGGTGAGATCGGGGTCGTTCTTCTTGCGCAGCTCCATGATGGGAACCTTCTTGTTCTCACCGAAGGTAGCCACCAGCTTCTGGTAGAGGTACTCACCACGCTCATCGCCAAATGCCATCTTGAGCGACTTGTGATTGAAGGGTACGGGCATGAGCTCGCCATGGATGTTGGCGAGGACCTTGTGCTCGTAGGGCAGCCACTTGGTGAAGCGCGAGAGGAACTGGTGCACGCGGTCGTTGGTGGTGTGATAGATGTGCGGGCCATACTGATGAACGAGGACACCGGCCTCGTCATAGCAGTCGTATGCATTGCCTGCGATGTGGTCGCGGCGCTCGATGACAGCCACCTTGGTGCCGCTTGCCTCAGCCAGCATGCGGGCGCACACTGCCCCAGCGAAACCCGCTCCGACGATGATGGCGTCGTAGCTCTCCGCCCCAAAGCTTGCCGGTAGACCCTTACTGATGCTCATATGCGTCCTTTCGACGGATGGAGCGCCCGTACCCCAGCCGATACATAAAATAATCGAGTTGTACGCTCAGCGCACTGCTCGATGTTGCGCATGATTCTATCATTGCGCTCTATAATGGGACAGGTGGGCTACTAAATGCCCAACTTACGCATATGTCACGAGCGTTTGTTCTATCCAGTGAGAATGGAGACAGCATGAGCGACTTCCGCAATCGCATGAAGGCCGCGGCTAAGGCCGACAAGAAGACCATCGTCCTCCCCGAGGGCGAGGACCCCACGCCCGCTCGTCGCGGCGCCCCTCGCGACCCGGGTCATCCTGGGCGACCCCGCCCAGATCGACGTCGAGGGCGTCACCGTCATCGACCCCGCCACCGCCGAGAAGCGCCAGGCCTACGCCGACGCCCTCTACGAGCTGCGCAAGGCCAAGGGCATGACCCCCGAGCAGGCCTATGAGCAGGTCGCTGACGCCACCTACTTTGGCACGATGATGATCAAGTGCGGCGACGCGGACGGCCTGGTGTCCGGTGCCTGCCACTCCACCGCCAACACCCTGCGTCCCGCCCTCCAGATTCTCAAGACCGCCCCGGGCACCAAGCTCGTAAGCTCCTTCTTCATCATGTGCACCCCCACCGAGTACGGCGAGGAGGGCACGCTCCTCTTTGCCGACTGCGGCCTCAACATCGCCCCCGATGCCGACCAGCTCTCCGAGATCGCCATCTCCAGTGCCGCAACCTGGAAGAGCCTGATGAGCGACGAGCCCGTCGTCGCCATGCTCTCCTACTCCACCATGGGCTCCGCCGGCGGCGACACCGCCGAGAAGGTCCAGGAGGCCACCCGTCTGGCCAAGGAGAAGGCTCCCGAGCTCGCCCTCGACGGCGACCTGCAGCTTGACGCCGCACTCGAGGCCAGCGTCGGTCTGCTGAAGGCCCCCGACTCCAAGGTGCCCGGCAACGCCAACATCCTGGTCTTCCCCGACCTCGGTGCCGGTAACATCGGCTACAAGCTGGTCCAGCGCTTTGCCAAGGCCGAGGCCTACGGCCCGGTGCTGCAGGGCATCGCCCGCCCGGTCAACGACCTCTCCCGCGGCTGCTCCGCGGAGGACATCGTGGGCGTCGTTGCCATCACCGCCGTCCAGGCCCAGATGGCGTAAACGCGACCGCATACGCGCGCACAGGCGAGGCGCCGTCGTCCACAGGGGCGACGGCGCCTTTTTCCGCTGGGCCATGACGCCTTGTCCTTGGCGCGTCGCAGCTCATCCGCTACACTGGTGCGCGTTGTGTCATTACGACAAAAGCGAGGAAACATGAGCAACGAGGGCAAGAAGGTCAGCGTCCACTACGTGGGCACCCTTGATGACGGAACCAAGTTCGACTCGTCGCGCGACCGCGGTGAGGCCCTGACGTTCACCTGCATGGCAGGGCAGATGATTGCGGGATTCGACGCCGCAGTCCGCGACATGGAGGTCGGCCAGACGGTGACCATCCGCCTGGAGCCGGAGGACGCCTACGGCCCGCGCCGCGAAGACCTGGTGATGAGCGTCCCCATCGCACAGATGCCTGGCGCCGAGAACGCGCAGGTTGGCATGCGTGTCGTGCTTGGCGGTCCCATGGGTCAGCCCATGCCCGCCACGGTCGCGGCCAAGGATGACCAGACCATCACCTTCGACCTCAATCACGAGATGGCCGGCAAGGCACTCACGTTTGAGATCGAGCTCCTCAGCGCAGAGTAGCGCCGTCAGAGAGTCTCTACGCAAGGGAGGGTCCCACGGAATGAACCGTGGGACCCTCCCCTTTTCTTGCGAGTATGCGTTGCTCCTAGGCAGCAGAGTGCGGTCCTGCGGCGCGCACCTCGTCGCTCATGTCCGGGTACTTCTCCGCGGCATTGTCCTCGAACATCTTTGCCAGCTTGCGGGCCGCCTTGTCGTAGGCGTCCTTGTCCGTCCAGGTATTGCGCGGGCTGAGCACGCGAGAGTCGACGCCCTCGACGCGCAGGGGGACGTCCACGTTGAAGATCTCGTCATGGACGAACCTGCTGTCCTCGATCGAACCCTCGAGGCAGGCGGTGACCATAAGGCGCGTGGAGGGAAGGTCCATGCGCGTGCCCACACCATAGGGACCACCGGTCCAACCGGTGTTGATCAAGTAGACGCGCGTGCCCGAGCGCTCCATGCGCTCGCCGAACATCTTTGCGTAGCGCAGCGGGTCAAGCGGCATGAAGGGCTCGCCAAAGAGCGTCGAGAAGGTGGGCTGGGGCTCGGTGATGCCACGCTCGGTACCGGCAACCTTGCTGGTGAATCCAGAGAGGAAGTGGTACATGGCGCCATTCTTGTCGAGGCGCGAGACCGGCGGCAGCACGCCGAAGGCATCCGCCGTGAGGAAGATGACCACGTTGGGATAGCGGCCCTGGCCCATGGCGGCTGCGTTGTCGATGAAGTTGATCGGGTAGGCGACGCGCGTGTTCTCGGTCAGGCGGTCGTCAAAGTAGTCGGGGCGACGCGTGTGACGGTCGACGATGACGTTCTCGCAGATGGCACCAAAGCGGATGGCGTTGTAGATCTGCGGCTCGGTCGCGGAGCTGATCTTGATGGCCTTGGCGTAGCAGCCACCCTCGAAGTTGAACACGCCGCCATCGGCCCAACCATGCTCGTCGTCGCCGATCAGCAGACGCTTGGGATCTGTGGAAAGGGTGGTCTTGCCGGTGCCGGAAAGGCCGAAGAAGATGGCTGTGTTCTTGCCGTCCATATCGGTGTTGGCGGAGCAGTGCATGGAAGCAATGCCCTTCAGAGGCAGAT
>CAMYZR010000241.1 GCA_947303905.1 uncultured Atopobiaceae bacterium | reverse complement strand
GTCGCGCGGGTCCGTCTCGCCTGCTGGCTCGTTACTCTCGGTGGGCTCGAGCTTCTCCGCCGGCTCGCCAACCCTGGCAACTCCTGCCGCAGGCTCATCGTCGCGTGTGGGCTCCGGTTCTGGTTGTATTGCGGGTTTGTGCTCGATCGTGCGCCCTCCCGCGAGCATGTCGGGGACAAGCTGCGCGAGCCCGTCGTAGGACAGCGGCATCTCGGCGGGCAGCCCGAAGCGGTTTTTGGCATCCCAGCACGGATGGTGTGTGGTGTGGATGATGCGTTTGCCGCCGCTGGCTTTCGCCTTGCCGTTCTTCGTCTCCTCGACGTAGATCTTGTAGTCGAGGAACAGGAGCATGTCGGCCCACTCCTTGAGCACTGGCGCGACCTTCCGCGTCAGCTTAAGTTCGAACCGGTCGTAGGCACCCGTCTCGTCGGGGCGCTCGAACTTGCGCGCCATGGCGTGAGACACGATCACGACGTTGCGCCCACCGTCCACGACCTCCCCCAGCAGGTCGAGCAGCTTGCCGAACTTGTCTGCGAGGTAGACGTAGCCCTTGCCGTAGTCCTTGTACTCGATGCCGTCCCAGCCCTTCTCGGCGCATACTGCGCGAGTGCACAGCTCCTCCGCGGCGTCAGCGGTGTCGATGATGAGCGTCGAACACGGGACGTTGCCGGCACGCACCTCGCGGACCTCGTCCATGAGCATGTCCCAGCTCGTGGGACGCGGCAGTCGAGCTACGGGCAGCTGGTTCGATCCGTCCTCCACGTCGATGAACACGGGATTCGGGAACTCTGCCGCGAGCGTGGTCTTTCCGATGCCGGCGACGCCGTACAGGCAGACGCGCAGCGCCTTCTTCTGCACGCCGGTGACGAGTTGGTACTTACTCAAGTTCCTCACCTTCCTCTAGCTTCCATTGGTGGCCGTACTGGCCCATGATCTCGGTGATGATTCCGCGCTTGCTCGACTCGCCGCCAAGAGCGATGTGGCGGTCACGAGCGAACTGGCGGAGCTGTCTCACGGTCATCTTGCTGAGCGCCACGCGGATGCGTGACTCCCTCTGCTTGCGCATGACCGCTTCGTGGTTGATCGAGCTAATGTCGATGAGCATCAGAACAACGGCTCCTTCCCGTCCCAGTCGATTGCCTGTCCGCGCGGGTCCGGCGCCACGGGGTCGGGCATGTCCTGACCCTCCACTTTGCCGTCCTCGATGATGATCGTGCACTCGTCACCCGTGCTCACGCGGGTACCGATGACCTGCAGGCCCTCGGAGCGCGCCCACTCGCCGAACTCGGCGAGCGTCTGGGCGTCCATCTGCTCGAGCTTGTCGAGCAGCACGAAGCCGCACTCCGGCTTCGTGGCACGCACGATGGCTGTGGCAACGCGCAGCTGCTCGGAGCTGCTCATGTCCGACCACGTCTGCCCCCTGAAGACCATGCGGCCATCCTCGTCCACGCTCAGGCCTTCCAAGGGGAGCGGCGCTCCGTCGAGAAGGGCCACGCGCTGCTCCCGCAGGCTCTCGATGGTGGAGGTCATGTCTGCGTACTCGGCCTCTCGCTCCGTCGCGGCGTCAACAGCCCGGGCTTTGCGCTGGTTGTCCTCCACCTGAGCGTTGATGCGCTCGATGTTGGAGATTGACTCCTCGATCTCGGCCGTGGACTCGTCCTCAAGCTGCTCGGCGGTCTTTCTCGCCTGTGCCAGGCTCTCGGAGAGCTGCTTGCTGCGCTCGTTCTGCGTCGTTGTCTGGCTCTGCAGCGACGCTATCTGCTGCTGCATGCTGCGCACGTAGTCGTCGAGCTGCTTTTGCAGCTGTTTCGCTTGTGCGTCGAGCCTTGACGCCTCCTGCCTAGAACTCTGAAGCTCCCACTCTATTTTGGACACGTGGTCGCGCTTCCTCTGGTTCTCACCGTTTCGCGCGAGTATCTCCTGCTGCTGGCGCACGAGCTCGGCCACGCTTACCGTTTGCTCCGGCGCGTCGTCGTGGTGCGGCAGCCCATCCGCGTAGCTGCGGGCCCGCCTCGCCTCGGCGCCTATGGCCGTCCTCTGCTGGTATGCGCTCTTGATCTGGCCGTCAAGGGCCGCAAGCTGCTCGTCGATGCCAAGCGTGCGGAGCAGCGCTGTGGTGCGGTCCCTGTCGGTCCCGCCCAAGAACTTGGGCAGGTCCAACGCGAGCTGGCTTAGGAACTCGTCAAGCAGCTTCTGCGTACCCTTCATGCCCGTCGTGTCGGTTACGTAGAGCGTGCCGTTCTTTCCGCGCCGCTCGACCACGATGCCGTTTGACAGCTCGACGTGAAGCTGGCGGGAGTTGCGCCGCCGTCGCGGTTCGGGTTCTGGGGCCTGAGCTTGTTCCCGCCGAGCGCCCAGGCTATCGCGTCGAGCACGCTGGTCTTGCCCTGCCCGTTGCGCCCGCCGATGACCGTCAGGCCGTCTGCTGTCGGCACGATCTGGACGGCGCGGATGCGCTTCACGTTCTCGAGCTCCAGGCTCGAAATCTTCACCGGATCCATTCATCTTCTCCCATCGTCGATCTTGTACTGCGAGCAGTGCCCGTCGCGCCCCACGTGGAAGAACGGCTGGCACTGCCTGTCCTCTGGGTCTACGATCATCGCGCGGTAGATTGCGCACCTCTTGCCGTGGCGGCAGGACACGCAGAACGTCATGCGATGTCGGTCCCACTGCTGCGGAGTCACAGCAGCTCCAGCGCGAGCGCGAGCGCGCCCGCCACCATGCCGGCCACGAACTCCGCGGCCATGAGCACGATGAAGACAGCCAGCATCACGTCCCCTAACGAAGCGCCGCGAACTGCGGGTCCGCGCCGCTCGGCTGGCTTTCCATCCACTCGTCCAGCCAGTCCGTGTGGACGAACCGCGTGCCGCCTATCTTGCGGCTCTTGATGATGCCTGCCTTGCACAGCCTGCCCACGGTACTGTGGGACTGATGCACGTACGCGTCCGCCTCGGTCGCAGTGAGCCAGGGCGATTGGACGCGGCGCCTGTTGAGCGCCGAGAGTATGTCCCGCAGGACGCCAAGAATCTCGTCCAACATTCATATCTACCTCTCTTCCCTTGACGAGAGCGCCCCGCGCGAGCGGGCGCGTCAGGTGCGCCCCGCGCTGGAAAGGAGGGAACGCACGGTGCCCTTCGCCGTCTGGCCACGGCTGGCACGGCGCCCTTTCGAGGGGTCGGCGGTCTCGATATGGGTGTCCAGGTTTCCCGCGCCCCAAGTCGCCCGCCCCCGCGTGGCGCTCTCTCTGCTAAGATGGAGGCGGTGTCTCTTCGCTTGGTCACCACCTCGCCCGTCCACGTGTTGGCCCACGTAGGCGGGCACTTCTCTGTCCGCAGGTACTCGATGACTGCGGCTCTTTCAACCGGATGGCTCGCGAGCCAAGCGGATTTCCTCTTGTTTGTTAGAGATGCGCGGCACTACGTCCCTCGTCGCCCATCTGGCCCTTCCTAGGTGCCACATCCGGTTTTCAAGGTTCTTCGAGCGGATGCGCTCGCCGAGAGGGGCCACGTCACACCGCCATGTCTGGCTCCCCGGTCTACCGCCGTAACGCGGCCCTCGTTCGCCAGAGGGACGGCCGGTCCCCCTCGCCGAGCGCAGC
>CAMYZR010000240.1 GCA_947303905.1 uncultured Atopobiaceae bacterium | reverse complement strand
CCTCGAAGCTCAGGGGTCCCGACCTGCGGGCCGCAAGGATGCGACGGGCACCCACCGGCCCAATCCCGGGTACGCGCAACAGCTCTCCAAGCGACGCGTCCATGACCTCCACCGGGAACCGGTCGATGTGGCGCAGCGCCCAGACAAGCTTTGGGTCCACGTCGAGATCGAGCCATGGCTCCTCGGGAGTCGCGAGTTCGTCGGGGGTGAAGGCGTAGTAGCGCATGAGCCAGTCGGCCTGATAGAGGCGGTGCTCGCGGCGAAGGGGCACCGGCGTCTCGCGGCCGGGGAGCCCGGAGTCCGCAACCATGGGCATGTAGGCGGAGAAGAAGACGCGCTTGAGGTCGAAATGGCTGTAGAGGGACTGCGAGAGCTGCAGGATGTGGTTGTCGGTCTCGGGCGTGGCGCCGATGATGAGCTGCGTGGACTGGCCTGCGGGCACAAAGCTGCGCCTTCGCATGGAGACCTGAGAGTGCGGACGGAGGGTGAGCCGGTTGGCATTGCCGAGGAGCGACAGCCCCTCGCGCTCGGGGTCGGGCAGCGAGCGCCTCTTAGCGCGCTTGCCGGAGGCCAGAAGCGTGGCCTCCTCCTGGTCGCGGGTGAGCTTGATTTGTCCCATCGGGCCCATCACCTGCTTGCGTTCCTTCTCGGGACAGAGGCGGGAGAGCGAGTCCGCGCTGGGAAGCTCGAGGTTGACGGAGAGGCGGTCCGCAAGGCGCCCAAGTGCGTCGACGAGCTCGGGAGAGGTCCCGGGGATGACCTTCGCGTGCACGTAGCCATTGAAGAGGAGCTCCTCTCGCAGGACGCGCAGGCACTCGATCATGCGCTCGGTGGTGGCGTCGGGCGTGCCGAGTACTCCCGACGAGAGGAAGAGCCCCTCGATGTAGTTGCGCTTGTAGAAGTCCACCGTGAGCTCTGCGAGCTCGCGCGGGGCGAAGGTAGCCCGCGCGCACGAGGCCTGTCTGCGGTTGACGCAGTAGGCGCAATCGTAGCTGCAGACGTTGGACATGAGCACCTTGAGCAGCGTGACGCAGCGCCCGTCCAGCGTGAAGGAGTGGCAGCAGCCGGCGGGGGAGGCGTTGCCCACCATGCCCGCCCTCGTTGGACGGCTCACGCCCGACGAGGTGCAGGCTACGTCGTAGCGGGCGGCCTCCGCCAGTATGTCGAGCTTTGCCAGGGTGTCCACGCGCACTCCTTCGTACGTACAACTGTTCGACTAGTATACTCCATAATCAGAACAGGTGTACGTAGATTCGAGGCTGCTTCCGTGGACGAGGCTGTCAGCGGACGGGGGATGGCTAGCCCACGCACATGATCTCGGACTGGCGGTTCACCAGGAGGTAGGCCCTGCCGCTCGCATCGAAGGCGAGCCCCTCGAACTCGCGCAGGGGGCTGAAGAACTCCGTACGCACATGCTCAGGTGACAGCTGCCCGCCAAGCATCGGGTTCATGCTCACAGCCAGCAGGGCGGAGTCGTTGACCACATAGAGGGTGTCGGTGGTGGTGTCCCACGCGATGTTCTGGAGCGTGGTGCCCGCGGCGTTCCTCACGCTCTGCGGAAGCAGCTTGATGAGGACCTTGTCCATGTTGTCGCTGATGCGTCCCTGGTAGATGCGCATCGACCCGGCGGGGGAGCTGCCCCAGGTGGACGCGGAGCGCTTGGCGTAGTAGAAGTTGCCGTACTCGTCGAAGGTGATGACGGACCCGAAGTCGGTACCGCCCGTGTGGAAGCGAATCTGGCGGACGGGGCTGAGCGAGTCGGTATCGATGAGCGTAAGGTCGCTGTATTCGGACGCGCCACGCGAGGACATCCACAGGTAGCCCGTCGAGGGGTCGATGGCCATGCACTGACCGTGGCCCATGTTGATCCTCGGTCCCACCGTCATGCAGCTGCGCCACTTCTCGTCGCCAAGGCGCACGCCCGTCGAGAACGCGGACATGTCGCCCTCCGTGGCACCGTACTCGCGCAGCAGCGCGAGGTTGTATTTGACGATGCGGCCCATCTGGGTATAGCTGGCGCCGTGGCCCTCGGGATAGGAGACGTATGCTGTGGACCCGTCGGCGCTGATGCACAGGGCCTGCGGATTGCCCAGGTCACCCGAGTAGTCGAGCGTGACGGGAAGCTGGACGTGGGTCACGAACTCGAGGCTCATATCGCCGCCCGCATAGCTCAGGCGCTGCTTGCTGCTGTTGTAGTTGCCCATGTGCTGGTAGTTCTTGGACGACTGGATGCCATAGTTCTGGTTCGCGACGGTGGTGTAGTTCGCGGTGTTGAACGTGACCATCGCGGGCTCCGTCTGCTCGTAGACGCCAGAGTCCACTGCCGTGGAAGACACCGAACCGAAGTCCTGCGTGGAGGCAGGCTCGGAGCCTGAGCCTGAGCTTGCGTTCGAGCCCGAGTCCGAGTCCGAGGCGTTCTCGCCCTCGTCCTTCTTGTCGGAGCCTTGTGCCTCTTGCTCGGCCTTCTTGCGTGCCTCCTCCTCGGCGGCCTTGCGCGCGGCTTCCTCGGCGGCCTTGCGAGCGGCTTCTGCCTCTGCCTCGCGCGCGGCCTCCTCCTCGGCGATCTTCGCCTGGACCTCCTCGTCGAGGCCTTCGTAATACTCCTGGGCCTGGGCGATCATGTCCTCGTACTCGGCGGTCTTCGCCTCGACCTCCTCGACCTCGGCCTGCTGGCGCTTCTGGGCCTCCTCGAGCTCCTTCTGGTGGTCGGCGAGCTCGGCTGCGAGCTTGTTGACCTCCTCGATCTCCTCGGCTCGGTCCGTGCTGACCTTGTCGAGGTAGTAGATGCGCCCGGCGAGGTCCTCGAAGCTCGTTGCGCCAAACAGGAAGCTCATCAGGTTCGAGGTGCCGCGCTTGTAGCTGTCACGCATGTGGCTTCCCAGCTCCACGCGCCTTTCCGCGAGCTGCTGGTTGGTCTCGTCGACCTGCACCTGGGTCTCGTCGGCCTCGTCGCGCGTCGCCTCGAGCTTTGCCTCGCGCTCCGCCAGCTCCTCCTGGACGGCCTCGATCTCCGCCTCTAGCTGGTCGAGCTGGCTTTGGGCCTCGGCAAGCTCTGCCTCGAGCGCCTCGCGCTCCTGGGCGATCTCCTGGGAGGTGGGCTTTGCCTGCGCACTGCACGGAAAGGCCGAAAGGGCGAGGGTGCAGCCAAGGGCTGCGACGATGTTGCGTTGTGGCAGATTGCTATGGCTATAAGGATAAGGCACGTCTCAGCCCTTCTACTTTTTTGCTTCGTTCGGGGTCTGCGGCGAGACCCTGGCTGCTAGCCCTCAAGTTTACCGCTTGTCGTGGGATTTGAGAAACGCTTCGTCGCAAATCGACCGATCTGTGCCTGGGGGACAGGTCACTGTCGTTTTCCACCGCCGAGGCTATGGGCGTTCCTCAGGTATCCCCTTGCGTCCTGTGTGGTGCATTTAATTATGGGCCTGGCGTGCTAAAGCTGTCTGTGCTTACAGCGTTTTCGCAGATGACTAAACGATGAACGAGAGTCACGTTTGTGACCTAGTGCAAAATGCGTGGCGCGGGGTGGAGTTTTTCGCTTGGTGCACTGCGGGGTTGGGGACGCGGCGGGAGTTCACGGCTGGTGCAGCGCATCGGAGGGCGTCTGAAGGATATTTACGCGTGGTGCG
>CAMYZR010000239.1 GCA_947303905.1 uncultured Atopobiaceae bacterium | reverse complement strand
TGCGGCCCACCATAAGCTGCTCGAGCGCCTCTTGGATGGCGCTTTCGCTGATGGAGTCGAGGGCGCTCGTGGCCTCGTCGAGGATGAGGATCTTGGGGTCCTTGAGCACCACGCGCGCGAGCGACAGGCGCTGCTTCTCGCCGCCGGAGAGCTTGAGGCCACGGTTGCCCACCTCGGTCTGGTAGCCGTCGGGCTGGTTGGAGATGAACTCGTGGATGTTTGCGATGCGGCAGGCTGCCTCGATCTCCTCCATGGTGGCCTCGGGCTTCGCGTAGCGGAGGTTGTCGAGGATCGTCCCGTTGAAGAGATAGGCCTCCTGGGTGACCACGCCCACGCATTCGCGCAGGTAGGTGAGGTCAAAGTCGCGCACGTCCACACCTGCGACGCTCACCGAGCCGCGTCGCACGTCGTAGAGGCGCGGGATGAGGTTGACCACCGTGGACTTGCCCGAGCCTGACGGTCCGACGATTGCGTACATCTCGCCGCCCGGCACCGTGAAGTTGACGTCGGTAAGCACGAGGTCGTCGGTGTCGCCGTAGCCAAAGGCCACGTGATCGTAGACGATCTCGGCCATCTCGCAGTCGGGCTTGGCGCCGTTCTCGGGGCTGACGATGGTGCTCTTGCGGTCCAGGTAGTCAAAGATGCGGCTGAACATGGCGAGCGAGCGCGTGAAGCTCACCTGCAGGTTGAGCAGGCTCTCCACGGGACGGTAGAGGCGGTTGACGAGCGTGACTGTGGCGGTGATGGTGCCCACCGACAGGTTGGGGTCGAGCTGCCGGATGATGAGAAATCCGCCGGCAAAGTATATGAGCAGGGGTCCGAGCTGGGTGAACATGCCCATGACCACGCGGAACCACGAGCCGGAGCGCTGCTCCTTGAGCGAGATGGCCGTGACCTCCTCGTTGACGCCCACAAAGCGCTGGTACTCGCGCTTCTCGGCGGTGAACATCTTCATGAGCAGGGACCCCGACACCGAGAGGGTCTCGTTGATCAGCTGGTTCATCTCGTCGTTTTTGGCCTGCGACTCCTGCACGAGCTTGAGGCGCACCCTGCCGGCGCTGCGCGTGGGAAGGATGAGCAGCGGCAACACGAGAAGACCCACCACGGCGAGCTTGGGGCTCATGGAGAAGAGCGCGACAAGCGTGGTGACCACCACGGCTACGTTGCTTACGATCTGGGTGAGCGTGCCGCTGATGACCGAGCTCACGCCGGAGATGTCGGTGTTCATGCGGGTGACGATGTCACCCTGCTTCTCGGTGGTGAAGAAGGCGTGCGGCATGTGCTGGAGATGCTGGTACATCTCGTTTTTCATGTCGAAGATGATGCGCTGGGAGATCCACGAGTTGATGTAGTTCTCGAGCACGCCCACCAGCTGGCTGGCGAGCATGGCGGCCAGCGCCGTAAAGAGCAGGCGGACCAGCAGGGCGAGGTCGTTGCCCACGAGCGCCTGGTCGACGATGCGCCCGGTGATGATGGAGGGAAGCAGGCCCACCACGGAACTCACCAGGATGGCGACAAAGACCATCAGGAACTGCAGCCAGTAGGGCTTGAGGTAGCCCAAGATGCGCAGGAGCAGCTCCTTGGTCACCTTGGGGGCGTTGGCCTTCTCTTCCTCAGTCAGGAACTGCTGTCCCCTGAATCCTCCCGGTCCTGGCATGGGCCCTCCTCGGTCACGTGTTTTGGCCATTCTACCAGCGCATTGTTACAAGCGGGTGGCCAGTGCCGCAGGTATGAAGGCGGATTGGGGACAGCGTCACCAGCCGAAGTCGCTCAGGCAGAGGTCGACGTCTTCGGCAAAGGATCCCAGCTCGATTCCCACAGCCTGCGCCTTGCTGGCATCCAGGCGAAAGTCACGGAAGCGGTCGGCATAACGCACGGTGTCGGGCAGGATGAGACGCTCGATATCGGCTGCGCATGCCCCCAGGCGCTCAGCCACCAGTCGTGCGCTCTCATAGGTGGTGAGCGTGTTTGCGCTGGCAAAGTGGTAGAGGCCGCTTGGCAAGGCGCATACCTGGGCAAACTGTGCAGCCAGACGTTGGGCGTAGGTCATGCAGCGGCGTTCGTTGCACGTGAACTTGGTGGGCGTGTCCGTGCGCAAGGCGCGCAGCACGTTGCCGAGGATGCCTGGCGAGGGCTTGACGCCGGGAAGGGCCATGCCAAACATCCAAGAGAGACGGACGGTCACGTAGTCGTCCAGGCTCTCGCGCATCCAGGCATCAACGGCAGCCTTCTGCTGGCCATAGCGCGTGACGCTGCAGGGTTCGGTGGTCTCGTCAAAGGGGCCTGGGCACGAGAGCCCGTTGAAGACCTGCTCGGTGGAGATGAATACCATGCGCTTGCCGGTTGCCTGACAAGCGCGACCGATGGCGATGGCGGAGTCTCGGTTGACAAGATCTGTGCCAACAGGGTCGTTCTCGCAGGCGGCTGTCGTTGCGTTTGCTGCCGTATGGAAGACAAGGTCGGCATCGATTGATGAGAAGAAGCGCTCCGCCTCGTCGGGATGACTGTAGTTGACATCCGTCCTGCGTATGGGCACAAACTCAAAGCGTCCGCGGTTGTACAGCTGCACAAGGCTGGCAAGATACCCCGTAGCTCCGGTGATGGCGATTCGCTGCATACTAGGTCTCCTCTGACATGTTTGGTGTGCGAATGCTGCGCAGGACGCGGCAGGTTCCGCTGATGACGTAGGTGCTTGCGGTGGCGGGAACGAGGCACGAGGCCGTGTAGCCCAGCTCGACCGACCCGTCAGCGGTCGACACCAAGGCGGTACCACCGACGCAGGTGATGACGGCATAGCGCCCGTTGCAGGAAAAACTCTGCCTGCCGTCCACGTCGAGGACAAAGCTCTTGAAGAAGCCCGCATCTACGCCCAGCAGCTCGCGTGTCATTTGGCCACTATAGGCGCCCAGGTGCGTAACGCTGGGACGATTGTCGGTTTTGAGCACATCGAAGGCCTTGTCTACATGGAGCTGGCGGCCTCTGCCCCAGTCGCAGATGCGATATGTGGTGTTGCCGAGGCTGCCCACCTCAACGGCGAAGATGCCCTTCCCGAGTGCGTGCATGGTTCCCTCGGGAATGAGAACGAAGTCTCCCTCCCGTACGACGATGCGCTGGCCATAGCGAGAGGCGATGCTATCGTCCGCCGCCGCTTCGCGCAGGGCATCCACATCGGAGGTGCTACATCCTCCGATGAGTGTGGCGCCGGGTTCAGCCGCGAGGATGTACCACGACTCCACCTTTCCGTGGTCGCCTTCGGCCTTTTGGGCGTACGCCTCGGGAGGATGGACCTGCACGGAGAGGGTCTCGGCGGCGTCCATGGTGGTGATCTGCAGCGGTGCGTCGTCGGGTACGGCGCCGAGCAGCTCGTCGTGGTGGGCCGCGATGGCCTCGGCGAGCGTCATGCGCGCATAGGGTCCGTTTCGCACGACTCCCATGGTTAGTGGATGCGCCGAGACGTCAAATGACTCGCCGTGATTGTCCTCCTTTGTCCAGCTGATCCCGCGTGCCTGCGCGATGCGCGCAAGCATTTTTTCGCCGCAGTCGTCGTCCACGACGGGAAACACCTTTTCTGCAGCTGAAAAAGACAGGTCACCGCGATCACATATGCCGCCGATCTCAGCGATCCGG
>CAMYZR010000238.1 GCA_947303905.1 uncultured Atopobiaceae bacterium | reverse complement strand
CGTATCGCCGACATCACCGACCTGTACGGCCGATCTCAATGACAGGACACGGGGATGCGGGGCACGCTGAGCCCCTAGCGGTCACCGCGCCGCACATCTCTGATCGCACAGGCCATGCGCCCACTCAGACGCCTTCGCCTGGAGTGCGACCATACGCGCGAAGGCACCGTCCTGCCGAAGCAGGTCGCTCGGGACTCCCTGCTCGATGACGCGGCCCCTGTCGAGAACCACGATCTTGTCGGCCCCCATGACCGTGCGCATGCGATGCGCAATCACCAGGACCGTCTTGCCCACCAGCAGCCGCGAAAGCGCCTCTTGCACCTTGGTCTCGTTTTCCACGTCGAGCGATGCCGTGGCCTCGTCGAGCAGCACGATGGGGGCATCCTTGAGCAAGGCGCGGGCGATCGAGATGCGCTGGCGCTCCCCGCCCGAGAGTCGCGCGCCGTTCTCACCGATTTCCGTGGCATAGCCATCGGCCAGGCGCGTCACGAACCCTACACTAACATATGGAAGTTAAGTCGAGCTAACTTATATCCTGTGCATCGTTCTCGAACTCCGTGAACCCGCCGCAGTCGCCTCCGGACCCATGCCCCTCAGAGAGGGCCTCTCAACCGGCAACGTCAACTCGGAAAGAATCGTCCCATGGACCTACAGTTTGGCGACATCCAAGAAACCGCCCTCGTCACGCTTGCCATCCGGGCGAGCGAGACGGCTCGGCCCAACCCTCGCATTCGCGACGAGAAGGCGAAGGAAATCATCGACACGCTGGGCGTGGACGTGAGCAAATACGATCCCTTTCTCTCGCATGAGGGGGTGGTCGCCCGAACCATCATGTTCGCAGACGCGCTACGGGGGCTCATCCAGCGATACCCCGACGCCCCGTGCGTCAACCTCGGCTGTGGCTTCGACGACAAGTTCTCGCAGGTGGACAACGGACGCATCGAATGGTTCGACGTGGACCTCCCCGACCAGATAGCCGTGCGACGCAAGGTCTATGAGGACCGTCCCCGCTGCACCATGATGAATGGCGACGCTCTCGATGGCACCTGGACGGCAGCGCTGCCCAAGGACCGCCCCGCCAACATCATCGTCATGGAGGGCGTGCTGGAGTACTTCACCAAGGAGCAGACGGCCACCTGCCTGCACATGCTCTGCGACTCCTTCGAGCACGGATACCTCGTGGCCGAGATGAACTCGATGTTCATGGTCAAACACTCAAAGCAGCATGATGCCATCAAGAACACCAATGCGACCTTCAAGTGGGGGACCGACAGCGGCGCGGAGTTCGTCGAGCTGGAGCCGCGCCTGACGCTGCTTTCCGAACGCAGCTACAACGAGGAGATGCGCAAGCACACGCTCCGCGGCAGGCTGTTCGCAACGACCGTCGGCAGAAAGATCAACAACCGAATCGCCGTGTTCCGCTGGTAGAGCGGCCACTTACCATCGCATGAGCACCTGGTCGAGGCGCCGATCGATGTCGATTCGCGCCTGCCGGCACTCCACCGGATGATCCTTCGCCGAGCGAAAGGCGCGACCCAGCACGAATCTCGAGCCCGCGGGCAACAGCATCCTGAGCATGGACTCGGGAAAGATGAAGTGGGTTCCGAACTCATAGGTGAGCGCCTCGTAGGTGCACTCGTGCGGATGGCTCTCCAGGCGCTCCACCATCCTCCGGATGTAGGTGCAGGTATCCCATAGCGTGTCATCCTCTGCCCCGATGAGCACGATATGGCCGCGAACCCTCTCGACCTTGATCCTCTCGTCCTCCTGCACTGGATGGCGCCTCTCGCTTTCGTCAAACAGCCCTCGCGAGCACATGAGGTTCCCGGTGCCCTTGGTCTCCTTTTGGATCATCTGCCAGTACTCGGGATGGCGGTAGGCGAAGGGCAGGTACGGAAGGGGCTCTCCCCGCCACGACACCGTGGACTCGCCATCGCCCGGTCGCTCAGTGGCTCCGTCGAGGCCATCGCGGTAGAAGCCCTCCATAACGAAGTCGGAAGGCGAGAACGCCAGCGTCATGGTTATCTCTGGGTAGTAGGACGCGGCGATGAGGGCCAGCATGGCGGTGGTGGATGCCCCGATGATGCCGATCTTGGAGATGCCTTGCGCCTTGAGGAACGCGATTGCCGCCCCAAAGCGTTCGAGTGGGTAGTTGTGATGGCCATAGTCCGCCTTCGCGGGCGACATGGCAATGCACGAATAACCTCGCCTGTGGAGCCAGCGCACACCAGTCTTGGCAAGGTAGTCGTCGCTGCTATCGCCCAGCATCACGATGAGGGCATGGTCGGAGGGCGTCTTGCAGGGATAGTACGCCCCATAGAAACCGTCCGCCTCCGGCGAGAACATGCGCTTTGGTCTCATGGCTTCCCCCTCCGCGACGGTCGCATCGCGAAAATGCGCTACTCGTCGCCCCTATCGCCCCTGATCAGATAGTCGCACACAGGGCCATCGGTCGCGAGCGTGTAAGAGCGAGTCAACCGCCCATGTGCGAGTCGTGCGGTCGTGTGGTCGATGTCGCACATGATGGGCAGCACGTCCATGAGACCCTGCTCGCGGCAAAGGTCGTTGATGGGGCAGCGCGTGAAGTAGTAGTTGACCTGGGTGTCGCCTGCCGTATCCCCGAAATTGAAGTCCCAGGTGTATGGCTCGGTCTCAGGATGCTCCTCAACCCACCGGGCGTTATTGCGAAGTCTCGCGTTGAACATCGCGACATCCCTGTGTCGGTTGAGGTTGGTTGCCACGCCCACGAGCCTCATGACCTTCAGCGAGAACAGGTCATCGACCACCTCGCGCAACATGTCGGGCGTGAGCTCCCCGTCTGCCGCACGGTATAGGGCAAAGAACACGCACGCCTCGTAGAGGTTCTTGGCCATGGGGTTGTCTTTACCAATCGGTGGGGCGGCGGCGAGCAGGTCTCGGTAAATGGGTCGCGCGCCATCGTATGCGCGCTTTGCCAGAGCGTACCCGTAACGCCTCTGGATGAGGTGACGCAGCACCGGGGCGATGACGTTGAAGTAGCGGGTCGTGTAGGCAATCACGGTTGTCTCCCTCGCTTAGATGCAGTCCATGCGCACGATGCGCATCTTCACCACGTTGTCGCACAGGCGCGCGAGCACGCGATGAAGGCCCGTCACATTGGGGTCGTCCATCTCGCGGTAGCCGAGCATGTAGCCGCGCGTCGAGACGGACGCGGTCGGGCACCAGTCGTCGAGCTCCGCGGGGTCTTCCACGAACAGGCACTCGTCGTAGTTCTCCATCCCGAAGCTCTTGAACGTCTTCTTCATGAGCACCTTGCCGAGCTTGCCGATGACATCGAGCACGATGCGACATCCGGGGAAGCGGGCTGCGAGAGCATTGACGAGCACCCGCGCATGCGCCTCCGTGAAGTAGTGGAACACGCCCGCGGCAAAGAAGACCGCCCCGCCGCTACCGTCCACCTCGTCCATCCATGCATAGTCGTTGAGGTCGCTCGCGATGTTGAGCTCGCGCTCCCCTGCCGGCGCGAGCTCCTCGCGCGCGACGATGATGTCTGGCATGTCGACGTTGTAGATGCGGCACGTGCCGTTGTCGCAGGAGCGGCCCGTCTGGTCGAGCCCGCAGCCCATGTTCACCACAGCGGCAGCGGGATGCGTGGCGAG
>CAMYZR010000237.1 GCA_947303905.1 uncultured Atopobiaceae bacterium | reverse complement strand
CGGCACCGCCGTCCAGAACTTCTCCGGCATCGGCACCACCGGCGTTGCCCTCGCAGACGTGGCGACCGTCAACGCATAACAAGCGGCATTTGCGCATAGCATAGGCTTTACCTGCGGGGCCCGGGCGTAGTGACTCGCGCCTGGGCCCCGTGCTATGGGGCGAAGGGGATGCTTCCCTCTGCCCCGTTCCAAGCGGAGGAGAGCATTCCCTTCGCCCCACAGCACGACGCTCGTTTCTGATAACACGAAGAGAAAGAGAGGAGAGCACATGAACAATCTGATGCGTCTTGTTGGTCGACGGCTCATAGCCCTGCCCATCATGGCGCTCGGCGTCTCGTTCCTGATCTTCTTCCTCATGTCGTTCTCGCCCATCGACCCAGCCTACAAGGCCCTCGGCGAGGCGGCGACGCCGCAAGCCATCCAGAACTACCACGAGGACTTTGGCCTGGACGACCCCTGGCCCGTCCGCTACGTCCGCTACATGGGCGACCTGCTGCATGGCGACATGGGCACCTATAGCGCCCAGCGCCGCCCGGTGGCTGATCGCATCGCCAAGGCCCTGCCCGTCACCATGCAGCTCACCTTCTTTGGTCTGCTTCTGGGTACTATCGTCTCGTTCACACTGGGCGTGATTGCCGCGCTCTACCGCGATGGGTGGCCTGACCAGCTGATACGCCTGCTATCCATCGCCGGCCTGGCGACACCGTCGTTCTGGCTTGCCGTACTGCTCATCTTGATCTTCTCGTCCTTCCTTAAGATGCTTCCCGCCTCTGGTCCGCTGCCGAGTCCTTCCACCAACTTTGGCGGGTACTTGGCCCGCATGATCATGCCGGCCATCTCGCTTGCGGTGCCGCTGACCGGCCAGATGACCCGTATCGTGCGTACCGCTATGGTTGAGGAGCTCGACCGTGACTACGTGCGCACCGCCAAGGGCTCAGGCCTGCCCAAGGGCGTCATCATCGCGCGCAACGTGCTGCGCAACGCTCTCATCACCCCCGTCACCACGCTGGGCATGAAGATTGGTTACCTCATGGGCGGCGCAGTCGTCATCGAGGTCATCTTTAACCTGCCGGGCATGGGCATGGCGATTCTCGACGGTGTCAGCGGCAACGAGCCGATGCTCGTGATGGGAGTCGTCATCGTCGTCGCGTTGTCGTTCATCATCATCAACATCGTCGTCGACATGCTGTACCTGCTCATCAACCCCAGGATCAGGAGCGTGTAGCCATGGCGACCAGAAAACAGAACGCCGATACCCTCGAGGCCATGGCTGCCAAGGGCCTCAAGCTCGAGGGCATCAAGAACATGAAGACCACCTCCAAGATCGCACTCGGCATCCTGGTAGTGGTAGCTCTCCTGTCCATCTTCGCTCCGCTCATCGCACCGAGCGACCCGTATTCCATCGGCATGGCACGCCAGGCCCCTGACGCGGCCCACATCTTTGGTACCGACGACAAGGGTCGAGACATTCTCTCGCGCATGCTCTACGGTGGCCGCATCTCGCTGGTCATCGGCTTCGGTGCCACGCTCTTCGCACTGGTTACTGGCTCCATCGTCGGTGCCACGGCGGCCGTCTCGCGCAAGAGCATCTCCGAGGTCATCATGCGCATCCTCGACGTCATCATGTCAGTGCCTGGCATTGCGCTTGCAGCCGTGCTGGTGACCATCCTGGGCAAGTCCGTTCCAGCCATCATCTTCTCCATCGGCTTCATGTACATGCCTCAGATTGCCCGTATCGTGCGCGCCAATATCGTCTCAGAGTACGGTGAGGACTACGTACGTGCCGTCATCGTCAGTGGCGCCCGTGCTCCGTGGATTCTCGTCAAGCACGTGCTGCGCAACTGCGCCGCGCCGATTCTGGTGTTCACGGTGACGCTCGTCGCGGACGCCATCATCTTCGAGGCATCGCTTACCTTCCTGTCTGCGGGTATTGCCGAGCCCACGCCCACCTGGGGCAACATCCTGGCAGACGCCCGTGCCGGCGTGCTGTCCGGCCGCTGGTGGCAGGCGCTCTTCCCGGGCATGGCCATCATGTTCACCTGTCTGGCGCTCAACATCCTCTCCGAGGGCGTGACCGACGCCATGGCTGCCGCACCGTCCGCGCCCGTGGATGCCGAGAACTCCGAGAGCCGTCGCGAAGCCGACCTGCTGGTGGCAGACCCCGTGCGCGCCTATGCTGCACAGGCCGACACGCTGGCCGAGCGCCTTGGCGCCCTGCGCAAGGTCGAGCTGGCCCGCACCGACCGTCGCGTGCCTGACTACTCCGTGGAGCCTCTGCTGCAGGTCAAGAACCTCTGCATCGGCTTCCCCAGCCATGGCGATGTCGACGTGGTGGAGAACGTCAGCTTCGACGTCCGTCCCGGCCAGTGCATGGCGCTGGTGGGCGAGTCGGGCTGCGGCAAGTCCATCACCACCAAGGTCATCATGAACCTCGTCGACCCCGGCGAGCGCATCACGGGCGAGGTGCTCTACAAGGGGCAGGACCTGCTCAAGCTCACCGAGGAGCAGCATCGTCAGCTCCTAGGCCGCGAGATTGCCATGGTCTACCAGGACTCGCTTTCGGCCCTGAACCCCTCCATGCTCATCTCCGCGCAGATGAAGCAGCTCACCAGTCGCGGTGGCACCCGTAGCGCCGAGGAGCTGCTCGAGCTGGTTGGTCTCGACCCCAAGCGCACCCTCGAAAGCTATCCGCACGAGCTGTCCGGCGGCCAGTGCCAGCGCGTGGTCATCGCCATGGTACTGACGCGCGACCCGTCGCTGGTCATCTGCGACGAGCCCACCACCGCCCTCGACGTGACCGTGCAGAAGCAGGTCATCAAGCTGCTGAACGACCTGCAGAAGAAGCTTGGCTTCGCCATGATCTTCGTCTCCCACGACCTTGCCCTGGTGGCCGAGGTCGCCAGCGAGATCACCGTCATGTACGCCGGCCAGGTCGTCGAGAGCGCTCCCACTAAGGAGCTGCTCACCAACCCGCGTCACGAGTACACCCAGGGCCTGCTCGGCTCGGTCCTCTCCATCGAGGCGCACGACGGCAAGCGCCTGCACCAGGTGCCCGGCTCCGTCCCGAGCCCCGCGGACTTCCCCAAGGGCGACCGCTTTGCTCCGCGCTCCAGCCATCCGACGGTTGGCCTGGACGTCAAGCCCGTCATGAAGCTGGTCAAGGGCACTACCAACCACTACATCGCCGAGCTGCCCGACGACGTGCTCGCGGCCAACGGCATTACCTCGCGTGCTGACTACGACGATCCGGGTGCGGTCGACGCCGTGAACGCCAAGGTGAGCGAGAGCCTCGAAGAGGCGACCGCTGCCGTCCAGGACGCGATCAAGGCCGTCACGGGCGAGTCCGTCGACAAGGCCACGGCTCTCGAGGAGCTCATCGAGGCTGCCGAGAGCATCAAGGAAGGGGGCGAGGAGTAATGGCCGAGACCACACCGATCATTCACCTCGACGACATCTCCGTCATCTTCCGTACCCGCACGGGCTCCATGTTCCATCCAAACCTGGTGACCGCTGTCAACCACCTCACGCTCAAGCTCATGCCGGGTGAGACCATCGGCATCGTGGGCGAGTCGGGCTGCGGCAAGTCCACCACGGCAAACGTCATGTGCGGACTGCAGTCGCCTACCGAGGGTCACGTGTAC
>CAMYZR010000236.1 GCA_947303905.1 uncultured Atopobiaceae bacterium | reverse complement strand
TGCGCCACGTTCGAGTTGGGCTTCATGTGCAGCTCGACCATGTTGAGCACGTAGACGCGCACCTTGGCGCTTCCCACCACCCGCGTGAGGAACGCGCGCGCCACGTCCACGCCCACCTTCTCGTGTCCGTAGGAGATGATGCGACCGTCACGCTCGCAGGTGACCTGCGGCTTGCCGAGGTCGTGGCAGAGGGCGGCGAGCATGAACGAATAGGCGTCGCTTGCCCGGCTCCGCAGCTCCGCCGCGGCGTCGATGACGAGCATCGTGTGGTTGTAGACGTCGCCCTCGGGATGGTAGACGGGGTTCTGCGGCACGTCAATTAGGGCCGCAACCTCGGCAAACCAAGGCTCGAGCTGGCCCATGGCCCGAAGCTCGTCGAAGAAGACCGACGGACGAGGCGCCTTGAGGAGCGCCTTGCGCAGCTCCTCCTCCACGCGCTCCGCGGGCAGGTGGTCCAGGTTGACGTGCGAGCAGAGCTCGGTCGTGGCGGGGTCGACCCGCATCGAGAGACGTGCGGCAAACTGGGCCACCCTCAGCACGCGCAGCGGGTCCTGGACGAAGGTCTCGTCATCGACATGGCGGATGACGCCCCTCTCAAGGTCCTCCCTGCCGCCGAAGAAGTCGACCACCTCGCCGGTGAGCACGTCCTCGTAGAGCGCGTTGATCGTGAGGTCTCGACGCAGCGCCGCCTGACGGACACCCACAAAGGGGTCGGACAGCTCGCGGAACTCGCCACGCCCGCCCCGGCTGCCCGTGTCGGCACGCCTGGGCACGCAGATGTCCAGCTTGTGGCCGTGCAGGTTGTAGATGCCAAACGAGGCGCCCAGCACATCGAGCGTCCCCAGCCCGGCGAGGATGCCCTCGAGGCAGTCGAGCGAGATGCCGTGGACCTCGACGTCGACGTCCTTGTTCTCGCGGCCGAGCAGCCGGTCGCGCACGAAGCCGCCCACGTAGTAGACGCGCCCGCCACACGCAGCCACCTCGCCCGCCAGCCTCTCGGCAAGCGCGACGTCGGCGAGCATGCGCTCGTCCTCTGATGCTGTGACGGCGTAATCCTCCAACGGGAACCTCCAACGGGCGGCATCCAGACCTTGGGGCTGGCGTGCCACATCCCACCCGACCTGCAGATACGCGAACGCGCCACGCGCGCGGCGCCACCCCACACTACCACACCGAGGGAGAGGTCGAGGCCACGCACCCACACGCAGAGCCACCATCGCATGCCGTGGTCACGTCTCGCTTGATGCTATACTGCTAGCATCTTATGGAAGGAGGCTGTGATGGCGGACATGACGCAGCTCAACACGCGTATCGACGCCGAGGTCAAGCGGCGTGGCGACGCAGTCTTCGCACGTGCGGGACTCACGTCAAGCCAAGTGGTTCGCGCCGTCTGGCAGAGTGCGGCTGACACCCAACAGGTTCCCACGTGCGTACTCCCCCGCGAGGATGTCGCGCAGCAGCATAAGCTCGAAACAATCGCACGCGGCGCGGGACTCGCCACAAAGATGATGGCTGAAATGGGCTTTACGCCCATCTCAGAGGGCGAGCCTTTTGACTACAAGTCGTATCGCGACCAGATGTACGACGAGATGATCGAGGAGATGGAGGCCAGACGTGTCCGTACCTAAGACGCTCCTTCTCGACACCAACGTCTGGATCTCGTTCTTCATCGAGGGAGATACGTCGCACGACGAGACGGTTCGGCTCTTGGAAGAGGCAATCCGCCACGACGCCACCCTCTCCTACACCGCCTCGACGCTCAAGGACGTCTTCTACATCGTCCCTCGCAGGGCGAGAGCCCAAGCCATCGCGGCAGGTTTTGACGTGAGCAACGCCACGTTCTCACCCATTGCCTGGGCCTGCGCCGAGAAGATGACCGAGATCGCCGTGGCGCTCGGGCAGTCACTTCCCGAGTGCAGCCTGGCATGGATGCTGCGAGACGAGCATCCAGACCTCGAGGACAACCTGGTCATGGCGGCAGCCGAGACGAGCAACGTGGACTATGTGGTCACCTACGACCGGGACATGCTCGAGCACTTCTCGCCAGCCTGCATCACGCCCGCGCAGGCCCTGCGCCTGCTGGAGCTGCACCACCACATCGAGGCCTGAGCCGTCCGCTCCCCTACTTCTCCGGAATGACGGGCACGCCCACGACGCTCAGGTCGCGGCGGTCGACGCCCTCGTGATGGGCGATCGCCGCGCGCACGAACTCGCGGAAGAGCGGGCAGGGCACGTTGGGACGGCTCTTGAACTCGGGATGCGCCTGGCTCGCCACGAACCACGGGTGCACGTCCTCGGGCAGCTCGATCATCTCCACCAGGCGCTCGTCCGGGGAGACGCCGCTCACCACGAGCCCCGCCTGGCGCAGCTGCTCGCGGTAGACGTTATTCACCTCGTAGCGGTGGCGGTGCCGCTCGTAGACGAGCTCCTCGCCGTAGGCCTCGCGCGCACGGGTCCCCTCGACCACCTTGCACGGATAGGCGCCCAGGCGCATGGTCCCGCCCTTGTCGTCCACGCCCTCCTGGTCGGGCATCAGGTCGATCACCGGATAGGCGCACTTGTGCTCCGGCGTGTCGAACTCGCTGGAGTTGGCCCCCTCGAGCCCGCAGACGTTGCGCGCGTACTCGGCCACGGCCACCTGCAGGCCCAGGCAGACGCCCAGGTACGGGACCTTCTCTACGCGCGCCTTGTGTGCCGCCAGGATCTTGCCCTCCACGCCGCGGTGCCCGAAGCCGCCCGGCACCAGGATGCCGTCGTAGCCGTCGAGCGCCTCGTCGACGTTGGCCTCGTCCAGCTCGTCGCCATTGACCAGCGTGATCTCCACGTGGCGGCCGTAGTACACGCCCGAGTGATGTAGCGCCTCGATCACCGACAGGTACGCGTCGGGCAGCGCCGTGTACTTGCCCACCACCGCGATGCGGGTGGCGTCGGGCAGCGCGTTGGCCTCGTGCATCGCCTCGGTGAAGCTGTACCAGCTGCTCATGTCGCTCTCGCGCGGATCGAGCCCCAAAAGCTCGCAGACCTTCTGGTCGAAGCCCTGCTCGGCCAGATGCGCCGGCACGTCGTAGATGGAGGGGCAGTCGGAGTTCTCGAACACGCAGGACTCGTCCACGTCGCAGAAGCTCGCGATCTTCGCGCGCACGGAGGCCTCCACCTCGTGGTCGGAGCGGCACACGATCATGTCGGGCTGGATGCCCATGGACCTGAGCTCCTTGACGGAGTGCTGCGTGGGCTTGGTCTTGATCTCGTGGGCAGCAGCGATGTAGGGCACGAGGCTCACGTGGATGACCAGCGTCTCGCCCAAGCCCTTGTCGCGGCGGAACTGCCGCATGGCCTCGATGAAGGGCTGCCCCTCGATGTCGCCGATGGTGCCGCCCACCTCGGTGATGACCACGTCCGCCGAGGTCATCTCCTCGATGCGGCGGAAGCGGTCCTTGATCTCGTTGGTGACGTGCGGGATGACCTGCACGGTGCCGCCCAGAAAGTCGCCGCGGCGCTCGCGCGCAATCAGGCTCTGGTAGATGAGGCCCGTGGTGAAGTTGGACTCGCGCGTGAGGTTCTCGTTCATGAAGCGCTCGTAATGGCCCAGGTCGAGGTCGGTCTCGCTGCCGTCCTCGGTGACGAAGACCTCGCCGTGCTGGAACGGG
>CAMYZR010000235.1 GCA_947303905.1 uncultured Atopobiaceae bacterium | reverse complement strand
AGGTCGAAGCCATCGCCCGCTTCTGCGGGTTGATCGGGATCTCCCAGGAGCAGCTCGACAGTCTCAACGACGACGTGGCGAAAGAAATTCTCGAAGCGCCAAAAACGTGCCTTGCCTGCGGCGGCGAGCTTGGGGTCTACGTCGGGGCAGGCGTGGTAGGCGACATCGAGCATGAACTCGACGGTGTCGGCGATGGAGGGCGGGAACTCCGACTGGTTGTCAAAGAGCACCTCGCCCTTGGAGTTGACGATGGCCTCGTAGGAGCACAGCTCGCCCTCGACGTACTCCTCGAGCACGTAGGGCTCGTCGAGGTCGGCGGCAAGCAGTTCCTCCAGGGCGGCCTCGTCTTTGATCTTGCGGGCACCTCCGGCTCCGACACCTCGCTCGGGCTTGGTGAAGAGCGGGAATCCCACCTCGTGTGCGAAGGCGCGGACCTCATCGAGCTGCTGGACGCGCACCTGCCGCGCGGTGGGCACGCCTGCTGCGGCGTAGAGGGGCTTCATCTCAGCCTTGGACTGCCACTGCGCCATCTGCGCGGAGCCGGCGCCCGTGGTGATGTGGAAGTCGTCGCGCAGGCGCGCGTCCTGGGAGAGCCAGTACTCGTTCTGCGACTCCAGCCAGTCGATCTTGCCGTACTTGTACGAGAAGAATGCGACGGCGCGGAACACCTGGTCGTAGTCCTCAAGCGAGGGGACCCAGTAGTACTCGTGGAGGGAGTTCTTGACCTCCGGCGCGAGGTTGTCATAGGGGGTGTCGCCGATGCCGAGCACGGTGGCGCCGTTCTTCTGCAGGCGGTCGCACCAGTTCCAATAGGTGTCCGGGAACTGCGGGGAGATGAAGATGACGTTCATGGAGCTTCCTTTCGAGGGAGATCCTTGTGTTTTGGCCTGTTACCTGCGGCTATCGTAGCGTGTGAACGTTGCAGGCATGTGAAAGGCACGATATGCGCAGACTATGCAAACGGCACCGAGACGAGGCTCGGTGCCGTGGCGGTCGATCATGTGGCTGGGGATGACTCCAGCGGCAAGGCCTGTGGCTACTCAGCCTTCTCGGTGGTGTCGGCCTTCTTGGTGGTAGTCCTGCGCGTGGTGGCCTTCTTGGCTGCGGGCGCCTTGGTCGTGGCGGCCTTGGTGGTCGTCTTGCGCGCGGTGGTGCGCTTGGCGGCCGGCTTGGCCTCCTCGGCGGGAGACTCGACCTTCTCCTCGGCGGCCTCGGCCTTCTTGGCAGCGGCGGTCGTCTTGGCGGCAGCGGCCTTCGTGGGGGTCGTCTTGCGCGTGGTGGTGCGCTTGGCGGCAGGCTTCTTGGCAGCGGGCTTGGCCTCCTCGGCGGTCACGGTCTCGGTGACCTTCTCCTCGACCTTCTCGGCCTCGGCCTCAGCGGTCTTGGTAGCGGCGGCCTTGGTCGTGGCGGCCTTGGTGGTCGTCTTGCGCGTGGTGGTGCGCTTGGCGGGGGCGCGGCGCGTGGTGGTGCGCTTGGCGGCAGGCTTCTTGGCAGGTGCCTTCTCCTCGACCTTCTCCTCAGCCTTCGGAGCCTCGGCAGTCATCGTCGGCTGCTCCCACTCCAGCTGGGCGTCGATGTCGCTCAGGACCTCGTTCATGAAGTACGGCATCTGCTTGCGCCACCAGGGCCAGTCGTGGTTGACGTCGGTGCCCCAGAAGTCGCACCAGTGGCTCACGCCCAGACGGTTGAGCTGGTCGTCGATGTAGTGCAGGTCGTCGACGCCCTCTTCCCAGGCGCCCTGGCCCACGCACATCACCAGCTGGCGCTGGTTGTAGAGGTTCACGTAGGGGTGATCGGTGGGCATGTTGGTGAGGAACGCAGGGATGTCGTTGTTGTAGAGGTTATCGTTCATCCAGTCGCCGAAGAAGAAGCTGGTGCGATACACGCCGGACAGGGCGATGCAGCCCTGGAAGAGGTCCGGGCGACGGAACGCGGCGATGGCGGCGTGCGTGGCGCCCATGCTGCAGCCCACGGCGATCGGGCGCAGGTCGGAGTTGTTCCATGCGTGGACGCGCGGAATCAGCTCGTCGGTCACAAACTGGAAGTACTGCTCCTGACGCCAGGCGCGGGCCCCCTTGTCGCCGCCCTCGTCGCTCCAGCTCTGCTCGTCGAGGTTGTCGACGGAGAAGACCTGGATGCGGCCCTCCTCGATGAAGGGGGCGAGGACGTCGATCATGCCGAAGTCCTCGAAGTTGTTGCTCTTGGCGTCCTGAGCCTGGAAGGCGATGACGGGATAGCCGCCCTCACCGTAGACGATCATGGACATGTTCTCGTTCAGCACGTCGCTGTGCTGGTTATAGTACTCGCGCTTCATTGTCAACCACTTCCAATGCAGGAGGTCGTATTTTGTCGGTGTCGCGTTTACGCTGTCGGGCAGTTTACCCAATCTTGGACATTTGCGCAGGTCAAATGGGGAGAAACTATGAACTGCGCAGGTAGATGCCGCTTTTGAAGGCGGGTGAAATAGGAATGCGCGCATAGATATGGCTGCAATGGCGGCGTCGTGCTTGCTGACAAACTCGTAACAAGTTGCACGACCACAGCTTTGCTGCGCTACCCTTAAGCGCAGCAACAGCATCGAAGACAAAGGGGCATCTACCATGGAATATGGAATCGGAACAAATTGCGTGCAGGCGGGCTATCGTCCGGGCAACGGGGAGCCCAGGCAGGTTCCCATCGTCCAGTCGACCACCTTCAAGTACGACACGTCCGAGCACATGGGGCGCCTCTTCGACCTCGAGGAGGCCGGCTACTTCTACACCCGCCTCCAGAACCCCACCAACGACGCCGTGGCGGCCAAGATTGCCCAGCTCGAGGGTGGTACGGCGGGCATGCTCACAAGCTCTGGCCAGGCGGCTAACTTCTTTGCCGTCTTCAACATCGCCGAGGCGGGCAGCCACGTGGTGGCCAGCTCGGCCATCTACGGTGGCACCTTCAACCTGCTGGCTGTGACCATGGCCAAGATGGGCATCGAGACCACCTTCGTGAGCCCCGACTGCACGCGCGAGGAGCTAAACGCAGCCTTCAGGCCCAACACCAAGTGCGTGGTGGGCGAGACCATCGCCAACCCGGCACTCGCGGTGCTTGACATCGAGATGTTCGCCCAGGCAGCCCATGACCATGGCGTGCCGCTGATCGTGGACAACACCTTCCCCACGCCGGTCAACTGCCGTCCCATCGAGTGGGGCGCCGACATCGTCACCCACTCCACCACCAAGTACATGGACGGTCATGGCGTCGGCGTCGGCGGAGCCATCGTCGACTCGGGCAACTTCGACTGGCTGGCCCATGCGGACAAGTTCCCCGGGCTGACAACGCCCGACGAGAGCTACCACGGCATCGTCTATGCGGAGAAGTTCGGTCTGGGTGGGGCGTTCATCACCAAGGCAACCAGCCAGCTCATGCGCGACTTCGGCTCGATCCAAAGTCCGCAGAACGCTTTCTACCTCAACCTCGGCCTCGAAAGCCTGCACGTGCGCATGCCGCGCCACTGCGAAAACGGCCAGGCCGTGGCCGAGTTCCTGCAGGCGCATCCGCGCATCGAGAGTGTGAGCTATCCCAACCTCCCCGGCGACAAGTACTATCCGCTGGCTCAGAAGTACCTGCCCAGGGGCGGCTGTGGCGTGGTGAGCTTCTGCGTGGCGGGCGGTCG
>CAMYZR010000234.1 GCA_947303905.1 uncultured Atopobiaceae bacterium | reverse complement strand
AGCCCACTATCGAGATGTCCTTGGGAACAGTCAGGCCCATGTCCTGTAGTGCGCGCATTGCCCCAATCGCGACTGCGTCGCTGATGGCAAAAATGCCCGTCAAGTCGGGGTTTCGCAGCAG
The DNA here is from genome assembly GCA_947303905.1 of uncultured Atopobiaceae bacterium. Classification (GTDB taxonomy): domain Bacteria; phylum Actinomycetota; class Coriobacteriia; order Coriobacteriales; family Atopobiaceae; genus UBA1367. The sequence continues at coordinate 3,563 of CAMYZR010000234.1, read as the reverse complement.
CAGCTCTTTTGCGGCCCGATAGCCCTCTTCCGTAGTGAAGGGACATGGCTCATAGTTCATTGTGAGATCGAACGCTATTCCGTTCTTCCTCAGCTCGTTCACGGCTCCTTGAATCCGGAGCGCGGCAGGGTCGGGGTCAGACGCCGATTCATCAGTATCTTCTGGGTATCCACCCAAAACGCCAATCCTGCGGTGCCCCTCTGATATCAGCATGCTCACCGCATGGCTTGCCGCATCCATATCGTCGGTGGAGAAGCTTGACAAGTTGTCGAATCCGAGGCCCTCTGCGTCTCCCAAGAGGAGGACACTCGGCACGTTGATCTTGTCGAACCCTCTCCGAAATGCACCGATGCTGCCACCCAGGAATATCAGCCCTTTTGGCTTTTGGTGCTGCATGCCCTGGATGGCTGCCGCCACCTCGTCCTCGCCGTCTTTGGTAAACAGCACGTTTGCGGTCTCGCCGTGTTCATGTATGAGGATCTGGACCCTCTCCAAAACCGAATGGAGGAAGCTGTTGCTGGTGCCACGGACGATGATGGAGGTTTCTGACGAGATGGACTGTCTGAGCATCCTGGCATTGGAGTTCGGCTGGTAATCCTGCTCGCGGATTACCTCTACGATTCTGCTTCGTGCCTCTTCGCTCACGTCAGCACGATTGTTGAGCACCCTGGAGACTGTCCCGATGCTATAGCCGGACATCCGCGCAATGTCTTGTATGGTAGCCATCGTTCTTACCTGCGGCTTCCTTCTTTAAACGTTGCCGTTAACGTGACCGTAATCGTTTCCGTAAACGTTTCAACAAAAGAAATAGCACTAGTGAAAGTGATGTCAACTGTTTCTCCACACACCGCGAGGCCTGACCGTCAAGTGGTCATTCTTTTCTGCTGAGGGGAAATCTGCCGACCTGGCTCCTGGCATATGCTCTCCTACGGAGCTGGCGCTGATACGTGTCGAATCCTCTCGGCCTGTTTTATGCTCCCGGCATCAGCTCCGGCAAGGCAGCATCGTTGCGCGGACCATTGCGGATGGGGGAGTATCCCCAAACCGCAAAACCGAGCCTTGACGGTCTCACTGCACCGACGGCGGGTCGTCGGCAACGACAACTTCGTTAGGATAGTGATGACCGCAATCGACCGATCGCGGCTGACAGGTGATGGAGGTGGCCATGAATATCAGCATTTCAGGGGCTCCGGGAACAGGCAAGAGTAGCTTGTCAGCCGCCCTCGCAGCACGCGGATGGAGCGTCATCAGCGCGGGCTCAATCATGCGCAGACATGCCGAGGAGCTTGGCGTGAGCATCACGGAGATGCAGTCGCTCGCCGAAGGGGAGGACATCGACTATCGCATCGATCGTTCGGTCAGCGACACTCCCGCCAGCAGCACGAGCCGTTACCTCATAGACGCCCGCATGGGGTGGGCGTTCTCACCCATGTGTCTTTCGGTGCAGGTCTGCTGCAGCCCGGAGATCGCGGGTGCGCGCGTGTACGCGGCGACGAGGCAGTCGGAGGCATACGCCAGCGCGGAGGAGGCGACGGCGGCATTGTTGGCCCGTCAGCAGGCAGAGGTCGAAAGGTACCGTCGCCTGTACGGCGGGATCTCCTACACAGACGACGTGTTCGACATCGTCGAGCGAGCTGCCCTAGCCATGGAGGGGGAGAGCCGCAACGGCACCATCGGCTTGTTCCGAGAAGAGCATTATTGGCTCAGCAACATGTACGAGACCACTGTTGAGTTCGAAGGTCTGCGATATGGCTCCAGTGAGGCGGCCTATCAGGCTCAGAAGTTCCTGGACCCCGCCATTAAGGAGCAGGTATCCCGCATGGACGGCAAGTCTGCCAAGAAGTTCGCTGACACTCTGCAGCCTCGTGAAGATTGGCTTGGCATGAGGCGGTCCGTCATGGAGCGCGTGGTCATGGCGAAGTTTTCCCAGAACGAGGAGCTCAGGCGAAAGCTGGTTTGCGACACCGAGGGGTTCTGGCTGGAGGAGGGCAACACCTGGGGAGATGCCTACTTTGGTGTGATTACGTCCGAGGTGACTGGTAGACCCTTCGGTGCGAATGTCCTCGGCCGTACGCTGATGAAGGTGCGTCGCGAGCTCTCTGGCAGACCGCGCCTGGGTGCGTAGAGCTTCAAGTTATCAGGTCGAGCTGGTGTGTGCCTTACCGAGTTGAAGAGAGGCACCGCAAGCTGGCCACGCAATGTGGCCGCGGCCAGCTTGCGGCGGTGGAGCCTAACGGCGACTCTTGCCGTAGCGCGCATCGTACTTGTCGTCGCGCACGAACACGAGCATCTTGCCGTTGGACATCATGTAACCGCCCAGGTGGTTGCCCGTCTTGCGGTCGAGCACCAGGCAGGTACCCGTCTTCGTGGCGCGCTCGCGGTCGAGGTCGGCCAGCTCCGCCTCCAGCAGGAACGCGTCCTCCTCTCGCAGGAAGGTCGCGATGATCCTGCGGTCATAGGTGACGAGGTAGCGGGCCGAGCGGTCCACCTCGCCCGAGAGCTCCTGGCTCAGCCTTGCGAGCTGCTCGGCCTTCTTGTTTGAGTTGGGGACCGTGACGGCCGGCTCCTCCAGGGTCCTGTCGGAAGCCATGGCCTTGGCCCTACCGACCAGAACGGATGCTGCGGACGAGAGGGACGCCGCGCGCTGCGCCGCACGGGCCGAGAGATTGGCGAAGTGGGCGGCACCCACGGCGTCGCCCTCGGACTCTGCCCTCATGGCGTCCTTGGCCCACTCGACGGCCTCCTCCGCGGCGGTCCGGACATCCTTGGCGACCTTCTTCACGGACGTCGTGTCCTTCACGCTCCGGCCGTCCTGCGTTGCGTTCGCGCGCTCTGCCGCGCAGGACGCGGCGACTGCGGCGTTGACGGCGTCCTTCGCGAGCTTTGCGGCCTGGGAGGAGAGCCTGGCATCCTCGACGGCCCTGTTGGACTCGGAGAGTGCCTTGGAGACGGTGCGGGAACCCATGGTAGCTTTCTTGGACATAAAAAATACCCCCTTGTCGAGATGGCTTCCGGCGTATCGCTCTCTGCTTGGTGCCGTACCGGGCTGCTCGTCTCGCAGGGGGTAGTGCCTGCGTCTCAGTTGGGGTCGATTCCCACGAGCTATGGTGCCCGGCACGCTTGAAAACGGCGCGCCGAGACATGACCGTCCTGTGGTCATGTCGGTTACCAATGGCTCGTGGGGTTTTAGCTACATGTTTTAGCGACTCTCTCGGGTGGCGTTTGCCAACGTTGGATACTATACCCCAATCTGCGGCACCCTATTCGGGGTTTTTAGGAAAACGTGGGGCTGGATTTTGTCGCAAGCCGTAAGGGGCTCAGGACCGCCGACTCTCTTCGAAGAAGGAAATGATGTCCGCGATATGGACGGGTGCGTAGTCGTTGGCATCGACTCCGCAGTCGTAGCGGAAGATGCCCTTTGCCCTGTTGCGCTCGTTGTCCTCACGGCTGCTGTGGAGGTGCCCGTGGATCATGATGCTGGGCATCAGTCTCCCGCTCTTTATTTAGTCGAAGGTGAACAAAAAGCCCCAGGCCACGGCGAAGAGGACCTGCACCAACGTCTC
>CAMYZR010000233.1 GCA_947303905.1 uncultured Atopobiaceae bacterium | reverse complement strand
CGTCCTGGGATGGTTGTAAATCTTGCGCGGCGCCGCAGCGAGTGCAAGAAAAGCTTACACGCCCGGAATGCCGAAGAGTCAGGCCAAGCTGGCGAGAGGTGAGTTGGATGTCGCTTTCGCTTGTCGTTGGCGTCTAGCCCCACCTCAGAGGCGCGATGCTCCCCTCGACGATTCGGGCATAGGATAGTGTTCGGCTCATCCTTAGACCTTACGCCTTCAGATTGGTAACCTTTGTGTCAGGTGGCGAGCGTCTCGATCCGAGAGGCCAAATGCCGTTGGCAAAGGGTAGGGTTGAGTCACCTCTAGGCGACGTCGAGCGGAGGGCTCCGATGCACCTCATCCAGGCGAAATCCCTGCTCACGCGGTGGAACGGCATGAACCTGTACCGCGGATGCACGCATGGCTGCGCGTACTGCGACAGTCGCAGCGCCTGCTACCACATCGAGCACGCCTTCGAGGACGTGGCGGTGAAGGCCAACGCGCCAGAGCTGCTGGAGGACATCCTACGTCGCCGTCGTACGCCCTGCATGATCGGCACGGGGTCGATGAGTGACCCCTACCAGCCCATCGAACGCGACCTCCGCCTCACGCAACGCTGCCTTGGATTGATTCGCGACTACGGGTTCGGCGCATCGGTCATCACCAAGTCGGACCTCGTGCTGCGTGACCTCGACCTGCTGACGGACATCAACCGACGCACGAAGGCCGTGGTGCAGGTCACGCTCACCATCGCCGACGACGGGCTGTCGCGCGTGGTGGAACCCGGCGTGTGTCCCTCGAGCCGTCGCTTCGAGGTGCTCTGTGAGCTGCGCGACCTGCACATTCCCACGATCGTGTGGCTGTGCCCCTTCCTACCGTGGCTCACCGACACCGACGAGAACTTCCTCACGCTGCTCGACTGGTGCGTGGAGGCACAGGTGGCAGGCATCGTGTGCTTTGGCGTTGGGCTGACCCTGCGCGAGGGGAACCGCGAGCACTACTACGCGTTTCTCGACCGGCACTACCCTGGGCTGTCGGACCGTTATCGCGCAACCTATGGTGACGCCTACAACGTGGTGAGCGGGAACAGCGATCGTCTTATGGCACGCTTCGACGAGGTGTGCGAGCGGCGCGGCATCATGCACACGCCCGACGAGTGCTTCGCGTACGCGGCGGCATTCCCGGAGCTGCAGGCCAGGCTGTTCTGAGCGAAGGAGGAAACCCAGCGGCGGTCTTCGCTCCCGCTTGACCGTCGGGGCGACGAGCCGCTCGTGCTGTCAGCCTGTTGCGTCCGCTAGATGTCGAAGGTGCGTTGCAGGGCGCATGTCTCACCCAACACCAGCAGGGTGCAGTCCGAGGTAAGCGGCGTGTCCGCATGGATGCTCATGTTCATGTGTCCGCCGCGCTTGAGCGCAAGGATGTTGACGCCGTGCCTGCGCCGGACGTCGATCTGTCCTAAGGTCTTGCCTGCCCAGCTGCGTGGGATCGATACCTCGACGATCGAGTGCCCCTCGTCGAGCTCGATGTAGTCGAGGATGTGGTCGGCCGAGTAGCGCATGGCCGCCCACCTGGCCATCTGCGCCTCCGGATAGACCACCTCGTCGGCGCCGTTGCGCAGCAGGAACTTCTTCTGGAAGTCGGTCTCCGCACGAGAGACGACAAGCTTGGCGCCCATCTCCTTGAGCAGTGACGTGGTCTCCAGCGAGCTCTGGAAGTTGTGCGCGATGGCGACAAAGCAGACGTCATAGTTCTTGATGCCGAGCGTCTCGAGGAAGGCCTCGTTGGTGCTGTCGCCGATCTGGGCATTGGTGACGATGGGCAGAATGTTGTCCACGCGCTCCTCGTCACAGTCGACAGCCATGACCTCGTGGTCGAGGTCATTCAGTTTCATGGCGATGTTGGTTCCAAAGCGACCAAGGCCTATGAGCAAGACAGACTTCATGGTTTCATCCTTATCCGACGGTCACGTGTTCGCGCGGGAGCTTGGCGGGGTTCACCTTGGGGTTCTCGGTTGCCGCATAGATGAGCGTGAGGCCGCCCACGCGCCCGATGAACATGTAGGCGATGAGAATGATACGCGAGGCGACGTGCAGCTGGGGTGTGATTCCGACAGTCATGCCGACCGTGCCGATGGCGGACATGCACTCGAAGAGGCAGGCGAGATAGGGAAGTCCCTCGATGAGGCAAAGTGCCGTTGCCCCGAGCAGCGAGAGTGCCACATACATGGTCAGGATGGCTCCGGCCTGCTTGACGACGTTGTCCTCGATGCGGCGGCCGAAGATGTCGACCTCGCTGCGACGAGAGCAGATGGCAAAGAAGTTGGCGACCAATACGGCGAGCGTCGTGTTCTTGATGCCGCCTGCGGTGGAGCCTGGGGAGCCACCGATGAGCATGAGAATGATGGTGAGGGCCTGGCCTGGCTCGGTCATGACCGACATGTCCTCGACGTTGAAGCCGGCGGTCCTCGGGGTTATCGACTGGAAGAGCGAGGCGAGGAGGCGTTCGGATAGGGGAAGTCGCTGGTACTCGAAGAGGAAGAAGAACAGGGTGGGGAGAGCGATGAGAAAGGCTGACGACGACAGGATTATCTTGCTCTGGAGCGAGTAGCGCCGGAAGTGCAGCTTGTTGGTGGTGATGTCGCTCCACGTGGCGAAGCCGATGCCGCCGATGACGATGAGCGCGCAGATGGCGAGGCAGATGATGGGGTTGGTGGCGAACTCCGAGAGCGAGGGGAACAGGACGTCGTTCTTTCCCAGGATGTCGAAGCCTGCGTTGCAGAAGGCCGATATGGAGAGGAAGAATGCGACCCAGAGGCCCCGGAGCCCATACTCCGCGCAGAGAGGGGGAGCCATGAGAACGGCACCGACGAGTTCGACGGCAAAGGTCACGGCAAAGACGAAGTTAGCAAGGCGCACGATGCCGCCAACGCGCCGGATGGCAAAGACGTCACGCATCATGCTGCGTTCTCTGAGCGAGATCTTTCTGCCTGAAAGCAGCGAGACGCCCGCCGCCGCCATGATGATTCCAAGTCCGCCCGTCTGGATCAGGGTGAGGATGACCACCTGGCCAAACACCGACCAGTGGGTTGCCGTGTCCCGTACGACGAGACCAGTCACGCATGTGGCGGAGGTCGCGGTAAAGAGGGCGGTTCCGAACGAGGAGGCGGTGCCCCTCCGCGATGAGATGGGCAGCATCAAGAGCATCGTCCCCAGAGCGATCAGACTCGCAAACCCCAAGATGACGATTCGAGACGAGGAGAATCTCCTCCGCTTTTTCGGGACAGATGACGTGGCGTGCTCCTTTTCTTGGACGACTCAACTAGAGCATAGCAGAGCAATGCATGGCTGGTGCTTCGTCACGCGTTGAAGATGGAAGGAATCGCTCCAGCGTCACGAGCGGGGTGGATGGTTTCGAACGCAGGCTCTACTCTGAGGCCAAGGTCTTGGTGCTGACTCTGGGGCGCCTCCCCTCGTGCGAGGGAAGGCGCCCCACCTTTGACTCACGATCGACTAAAACCACTGAATCCGATGCGGAAAATCATATTTGTAGCCGCAGTAGTGGCAGTGGAGGTACTCCTGGTATATCTGAACAAAGCCCTCGACACGTTCGACGAACACGCTGTCGTCGTGGATCATCCCGTACTCGCCGCAGTTGGGGCAGAATTAGACCGGTCTGTGCTCGTAGCTGATGTTCACCGCAACGCAACCGCCGTCCG
>CAMYZR010000232.1 GCA_947303905.1 uncultured Atopobiaceae bacterium | reverse complement strand
CAGGCGACGTAAAGCGCGGGATAGACGGCAGACCCATCGTCAATCATCCGCTCGACCTCCTGGCGACTCAAGAGGACCAGCTCGGCCTGCTCGCCACGGTCGAAGTGCCGCGCGCACGTACCCGTGCTCCTGCCTGCGAAGATGTGGCATCGCTCGTCAGTGGAGCCCACCGAGGGGTATACCATCCCCAGGTCCATGAGCTCGTCTGCGACGAGGCCCGCCTCCTCCGCAAGCTCGCGGGTTGCCGCCTCTCGCGGGGTCTCCACCTGCTCGATCCCGCCAGCCGGAAGCTCAAGCTGCCAGCTGCCAACCGAATAGCGATACTGGCGCACCATGGCGAGCCGCCCCTCCACCGTCACGAAGCAGCAGGAGAAGCCGAGCATCCGCACGATGGAGTATGGCGAGGGACCCTCGGGGGTCGCAAGCTCCCCCAACTCGATGCGATAGCGTCCAAGCTCCTGGGAACTGATCATGCGGTAGTCAAAAGGTTCCATGGCACCTCTCACAATGAGATGCCCCGGAGCAAACGCCCCGGGGCATCCGAGTCAGCACAAATGCGGATCTGCCCTTAGCCGAGCAGCTCGGCGACGTCGAGGGCGATCATGTACTCCTCGTTGGTGGGAACGACAAGCACGCGGATCTTGCTGTCGGCAGCGGAGATCTCGCGAACCTTGTCGGAGCGGACGCGGTTCTTCTCGTCGTCGATCTTGACGCCGAGCCAAGCGAGCTTCTTGGCAATCTCGGCACGCATGGTGGATGAGTTCTCGCCGATGCCAGCGGAGAAGGCGATGGTATCGATGCCCTCGTTGGCCTGGGCCATCTCACAGACGAGCTGGGCCGTACGATAGGCGAACATCTCGATGGCCATGCGGGCGTTGTTGTCGCCGTCGTCGGCGGCAAGCTCGATGTCGCGGGAGTCGGAGCTGATGCCGGAGACGGCCAGCAGACCGGACTGCTTGTTCATCATGGTGTCGACCTCGTCGACCGAGTAGCCACCCACGCGCTGCAGGTAGCAGACGGTAGCCGGGTCGATGGTGCCGCAGCGGGTGCCCATGATGAGGCCGTCGAGCGGGGTGAGGCCCATGGTGGTGTCCATGTTGCGACCGTCGGTGATGGCGCACAGGGAGGCGCCCGAGCCGAGGTGGCAGCTCACGAGCTTGTGGCAGTCGTCACCGAGGAACTCCTTGGTCGCACGCCAGATGTAGCGGTGGCTGGTGCCGTGGGCGCCGTACTTGCGGATGTGCAGCTTGTCGACGACGTCGCGCGGGAGGGCATAGCGATGCGCGCGCTCGGGAATCGCATAGTGGAAGGAGGTGTCGGCCACGACCACGTTGCCCTTGTCGGGGAACAGCTCGCGGCAGACCTCGATGGCGTCAGCCTCGGCGTAGTTGTGCAGCGGTGCCAGCGGGGCGACCTCGCGGACCCAGCCGAGCGACTCGTCGGTGACGACCTTGCTCTCGGGGAAGTACCAACCACCCTGAACGACGCGGTGGCCGATGCCGATGAAGTCCTTGCCAGTCGCGTTGATGATGTCGATGACATACTGCATAGCCGTCTTGTGATCAGGCAGTGGGGCCTCGATCTTCTGCTTGCCCTCGACGGCGATGGACTCGTAGCCCACGAAGGAGCCGTCGATGCCGATGCGCTCGCAGTTGCCCTTGGCGTAGACCTCACGGGTGTCCACATCGAGCAGCTGGAACTTGAGCGACGAGCTACCCGCGTTGATGACCAGAACGTTCATGCAATTCCCCTCTCAGGTGATCCCTTGTCAAAAAGACTCTTCTAATCATACGTCTGTTATGCCAGAACTCGGCTCCCAAATCCCCTGCCAACCGTATCCACGCAAGACGGGGACAACTCGCCCTACTCGGCCAGAAGCGGGCTTCCGAGGAAGCGGCCGCCGAGCACGTGCAGGTGCAGGTGCTTCACCACCTGGTCGGCATCGGGGCCGGCGTTGGTGATCACGCGGAAGCCGCTCTCGCTGATGCCCTCGGCCTTTGCCACCTCGTCGATGGCATGGGCCATGGCCGCGAGGGTCTCTGCGGGCACGCCATCCACGATGGTCTCGTAGTGCGCCTTGGGAACCACGAGCACATGGGTGGGAGCGGCAGGGTTCATGTCGCGGAACGCGCATACGAGATCGTCCTCGTAGACGTAGTCGGACTCGATCACGTGATTGGTGATCTTGCAGAAGATGCAGTCATCCATGGGATTTCCCTTCTATCAGATGCTACTCGTCGAGAAACGCGGTGGACGGAGCCGATGCGGTGTCAACCAGCTGGGCAGGGGCCTCCGCCTGGTCGGTGAGCTCCTGCACGCGCTGCTCGGCCTTGGCCAAGCGCTCACGCAGGCTTGCGAGAAGCTCCACTCCCCTACCATAGCGCTCGAGCGACTCCTCGAGCTCGAGGTCGCCCTTCTCAAGCGCCCTCACGATCGTCTCGAGCTCGACCGATGCCTCCTTGAAGGTCATCTCGTCGACATTGCGCAGCTCGTCAGCCATTACTGCCTCCTATCCCCAGCCGCACGACTTGCGGCCGTATCGTCCGTATCGAAAGTGTCTGTGACCTGTGCATACACGCCACCAGATCCAAGCAGCACCGAGATCTCGTCTCCCTTGCCAAGCCTTGACGCGTCTGACACCACGTGCCCGTCGGCGTCGCGAGCGATGGCATCGCCACGCGAGAGCACCTTGAGTGGCGAGAGTGCCTCAAGCTGCGCTGCCCCCGGGGCGAGCGTGGCCGCATGCGGCCGCGTTAGGCGTGGGCCGATATCACGGGTGCGCTGGGCCAGCGCTTCAAGCCCGCGGGCGAGATTGGCAGTCGTGCGAGGTCCGGCACCCACAAGTCGCTCGGAGAGATGCGCCACGCGCTCGCGCCGCTCCGCAACCGGTGCCAACGGGTCCTGCAGGCAACGATGAGCGGCAAGGGCATCCACCTGCGAGGCGAGGCGCACCAGCGTGCGCGGCGCCCCCTCGTGAAGGCGCTGTGCCGTGAGTTCGAGCTGGACTGCTCGGTCTTGGAGCATGGCCGCAGGCTCGCTCAAGCATCGGTGTCCCGCGAGTCCGCGCACCGTAAGCTCAAGACCCGAGAGCTTGCCGCGCATCGCCTGGCGCTCGCGCGCGTCAAAGGTGTCAAGCAGCTGCCTGTGCTGGGCGAGCAGCGCACCCATGGAGAGCGCCAGCCTTCGCCTGCGGTCCTGGTAGCTGCGGATGATCTCGTCAAAGGCGGGCGCCACCGACTCGGCCGCAGCCGTGGGCGTCGAGCACCTTCGGTCGGCCACCATGTCGCAGATGCAGGTATCGGGCTCGTGACCGATGCCCGTGATCACCGGCACGGGGCAGGCGGCGACGGCACGTGCCAAGGACTCGTCATTGAAGGTCATCAGGTCCTCGAAGGACCCGCCGCCGCGTACGAGCAGGATCGCATCGGGACGCGCGGCGGCGGCACGAGCCAGCGCGTGTATGATCTGCTGCGGAGCCCCCTCGCCCTGCACGGCGCAACCCGAGACCAGCAGCTCTACCAGCGGGTTTCTGCGCGCGAGCGTGCGCTTCACGTCATCGATCACGCTGCCCGTGGGCGAGGTGACCACCGCCACGCGCGTGCAGAAGACGGGAATGCCGCGCTTGCGGGCGGGGTCCATCAGGCCCTCCGCCTCAAGGCGACGCGCGAGGGCCGCCACCTGCTGGCGCAGGAGCC
>CAMYZR010000231.1 GCA_947303905.1 uncultured Atopobiaceae bacterium | reverse complement strand
CAGGTCGAAGAGACATCCGCCGAGACGCCGACGGACGAGCCGACCGTTGGGGCCGAGGACACCCCCGAGGAGAAGTCCCCCGAGGGACCTGTCGCACGTACTCTGGGCGAGATTCTGGAGGAGGCACGCGCTGCCGAGGCGGAGGTCGCCCCGGAGTCCGTGGCGGAGCCGGAGCCTGCACCCGAGCCCGTGCCTGCGCCGGAACCCGTAGTTGAGCCCGAGCCCGTGCCTGCACCCGTGCCCGCGTCGGAACCCGTAGTTAAGCCCGAACCCGCCGCACCCGCGGCTCCAGAACCCGAGCCCATCTCGCTCACCATCACCTACGACCCCTACGAGGAGATGGAGCGCGAGCTCGAACGTCAGGCCGCGATGGAGCCCAAGCCTGCCCCCGAGCCACGTCCCAAGCCAAAGCCGACGCCCAGCGTCGTGGCCCCTGGCATTCCCTCTGGCGACCTCCCGCAGGACTTCGGGGCAGAGGTCAGCTGCAAGGACGCACTGCTCAGGATCCTCTACCAGCTGCTCCCCTACGAGGTGGAGCCCATGGCCGTGCTCGACGAGGACTGGCGCGTCGCCCGCTCCACGGGCACCGTGTCAGGGTCACGCAGCAGGGTCAGCTTCCCCCTGCATTACCTGCACGAGGACGGGACCCCCATCTCGGTGACCCTGCGCAAGACCGCGCGCAACGTGTCGGCCAAGAAGTGGGTTCTCGCCCTGGTGGACGGGGACGACGGCTCGGGCGAGACGCACATCTCCGTGGGCTACGAGGGACTCCCCGCCTCTGACGAGGGCGCATGGAGCGACCTTTCCGGCACCACGCCCAACCCCGCCATCAGCCCCCTTCGCGAGCTCGCACAGGATATGGTCATCGGCAGCTGGGACAGGCTGCTTGGGTCCCTCGCGGCCACAACGGCACCCGAGCGCTGGAACTACCCAGGCGAGGGCGCCGGGAAGTCCAGCCGCTACGGCATCCTGCGTGAGTACCTGACCTGCACGTACCACTGCATCCGCTGTCAGGAGCTCGTGGCGCGCTCTGAAGACGGATCCTTCGCCGCATTCAACACCGGCCTGCTCACGGCCTTCGGCGACATCCCCTGGGAGTTTGCCGGATTTGCCACCGCTGGCTCTGGCGAGCTGGGCGCGCGGCTCACGGGGACCATCTCCCCCCTGCCCGAGCAGGCAAGCTACCTCTCGTCAATGGAGAGCATCGTGCCTTCCCAGGGACGTCTGGTGATCCTCGACCTCGAGGCTATCGTGGGCCGTCAGCTGGGCCGCCTTCCCCGAGCGTTCCTCACCGAGCTGCTCGAGGGAAATGCCGAGGCACGCGAGCTGCTCGATGCGGGTGGACGTCTTACCGAGGAGAGCCTCACCAAGCTGGCGCGCATCATCAAGGCGAGCCCTGCCATCTACCGCAGGCTTCGTCGCAGGCTGGACGATGCGGTCGAGCAGTCGCTGAGGACGGTGCGCGCGAGCCTCCAGCCGTCTGGTGCCTATCGCGCCGCAGCGCTGCTCTCGCTCCCGCGCGCCTATGCCTGCGCACGCGTCATCAGCCGCGAGCAGCCCTCGTGGCTTTCGGCAAAGCGCGTGCTCTAGCGCGGGGCGGGCTCACTATGACTGCAAGCGCCACCTACGATGTCGTGATCATAGGCTCTGGCATCGCAGGCACGTCGGCGGCCATCGAGGCGGCCCGGGCAGGATCGAGCGTGGCACTCGTCAGCCTTGGCAGCACCTTCTCGGGCTCGAGCTTCTACGGAGGCACATGGGGCCTTGGACTTGTGGGGCCCGAGAACGAGGCCGATGTCGACGACTTCGTTGAGACCATCCTGCGTGTAGGCTGCGACCAGGCAGATCCGCAACTGGTACGGCAGCTCGCCTGGGGAATCGACCCCGCCATCGACTGGCTTGAGCAGTTGGGCGTTGAGCTGCGTCGTCCGGTTGATGCCTCGCAACGTGCGTACATACCCTGCTTCGACCACAAGGTCCGCAGGTGGCACGGGCTCGTGCGTGACAGCCTGCGTAAGGCGTGGACGCGCGAGCTCGCAATGCTTGGCGTCACGCCGCTGACCCACACCGAGCTGGTGGACCTCATCGAGCAAGAGGGCCACATAACCGGGGCGCTGCTCTTCAGCCATACACAAGAGAAGCTTTTGCCCGTCGCCTGCTCCGCCGTCGTACTTGCGACCGGAGGCCTCGCCAGCCTCTATGAGCGGCGCCTCACGTCCGATGACACCTGCGCGAGCGCACATGGGATCGCGCTCGACCACGGCTGCTCGCTGGTCAACGCCGAGTTCCTGCAGATGATGCCTGGCATCGTGAGCCCCGTGCAGGGCGTCGTCATCAACGAGAAGGCCTTCCGCTTCTCCACGCTCCCCTTCGACGAGGACTTTCTGGATGAGCGGTCCGGATACGGCCCCTTCACCTCGCGTCTCGCATCTCACGCAATCGACCTTGCCATTGCAGATGCTGGTCCCGCGGGAATGTCCCTCTCCTACCGTCTCCCCAGCGATCCTCCCGAGCTCGTCGCCGACTACTTCTCTTGGCTTGCGGATGCGTTTGGCATCAGTCCTCGTGACGAGTTGCGCGTCAGCCTCTACGCGCATGCGTCGAATGGCGGCATCCGCATCGCACCAGACACCTCCTGCATCGGTGGCCCCACGGGACTCTTTGCCTGCGGGGAGTGCGCGGGAGGCATGCATGGCGCCGACCGTATCGGTGGCCTGGCAAGCGCTGCAGCCCTGGTCTTTGGCCGCACGGCAGGCACACGGGCCGCGCACGAAGCGGGACGCGGGACGCCATCGGACCTATCGCCCGAACTTGAACTCGCTTGTTCGCCAATGCCTAAAGAGGCTCTTGCCGAGCTTCGTCCCCTGATGGGAGCGCACGCGATGGTGGGCCGTACCGCCCGAGGGCTCGGCGAGGTTCTTGCACGCATCGACACGCTCGAGCGATGCCTCCTAGACGGCGCAACTCCCAACGGGGCCTTGCGGCAGCACGTCCTCACAATGCGCGCCAGACACCAGCTGGCGTCAGCAAGAGCCATGGTCGAGGCCAGGCTCAGACGTACAGAGAGCTGCGGCTCGCACCATCGAGCAGACTGAGCCAGACGCACCTTCAGGGGATGTGGCAAAATCGAGATTCCGCTCGACGACGAGCATATGCGGAGGCAAATCGACCATTACGAGGTGCCAGTGGTAGAGCTCAGGCCAATCACAGAGGACAACTTCATCGACGCATTCAACCTGAGGCTGGCGCCGGGTCAGGAGGGCTTCGTCTCACACCCGATCCGCAGCCTCGCGCAGGCATACGTCTACCGCAACCAGTGCCAGCCGTTTGGCATCTACACTGCGGACAGGATGGTCGGCTACGTCCTTGTTATCTACGACTACGACGTGCCCAAGTACGACATCTGGCACATGGTGATCGACGAGGCCGAGCAGGGGCATGGCTATGGCAGCGCGGCGCTCGATTGCGTCATCGACTACATCCGGACGAGGCCCTTCGGCAACTCTGACCGGGTCGCCCTGACCTGTAACAAGGGCAACCCCATCGCACGCGGCTTGTACGAGAGCAGGGGCTTTATCCCGACCGGCTACGAGGACGAGGATGAGGTCGAGCTTGCCCTGACGCTTGGGTGAGGCTCCTGACCCAGTCGCCGGACATCCCGTTAGCACCGCACCGAGACACAAGAAGGCCGCGACACGAAC
>CAMYZR010000230.1 GCA_947303905.1 uncultured Atopobiaceae bacterium | reverse complement strand
GCACCGCCTCTCCACCGTCCGCAACTCCGACGTGATCATCGTCCTTGACCACGGGCGGATTATCGAGCGCGGCACCCACGACGAGCTCATGGCGCAGAAGGGCAAGTACTACCAGCTGTACACCGGCGCCTTCGAGCTGGAGTAGCACAGCGGAACAGAACGTCTCAACCGCCCCTTCCATGGACATGGAGGGGGCGGTTTTGTCTGCGGCTGCGTTACCGTGAGGCACGGATACGCACGGGCGGACACGAACAGGCCAGATTCGCGCCAAACCTGTCCGCAGCTGCGTCACCGTGGGCCACGGGTACGCAGCTCCAGACACCTTCGGCTCAAGTCCTGGGACGTCACCCATGCGAAGCCCTGCTATAGAATGAGTCCACCCGACTTCTCGCGAGGAGACCCCATGAGCTGGCCCGTCACCCTTTCCACCGAGCGCCTGATCCTACGCCCCTGGCGCGCAGACGATGCCGACGCCCTCTTTGCCTATGCCTCCGACCCTGACATCGGCCCCGCCGCTGGCTGGCCTCCCCACAAGAACGTCAACGAGAGTCGCGAGGTGCTGGAGAAGGTCCTCATGGTTCCCGAGACCTACGCCCTCACCCTGCGCGACAGCGCCTTCCCAGACACGCCCATCGGCTGCCTCAGCCTGAAGATCGGCGAGGACTCAGACCTCGCCATCGGCGACGACCAGGCCGAGCTTGGCTTCTGGCTGGCTAGGCCCTTCTGGGGCCAGGGCCTCATGCCAGAGGCCGTCCGCGAGGTGATGCGTCACGGCTTCTGCGACCTCGGCCTCACCGCAATCTGGGCGGGACACTACCAGTCCAACGACAAGAGCAGACGCGTCCAGGAGAAGGTCGGCCTCAGGTACCAGCGCACCATCCGCAACCGTCCCCTCAAGCTCATCGGCGGCCGCACGGACGAGCGGATCACCTGGATCACGCGCGAGCAGTGGCTGGCCCTTGGGGACGTCACCACAACACCCTGCCGACGCATCTCTCGCATCCGTTCGGGCGGCCAGACCGGGGCCGATCGGGGAGCCCTCGACGCTGCTCGCGAGCTGGGCGTCCCCGTCTGCGGCTGGTGCCCACCCGGGGGGCTTGCCGAGGACTTCCCCGAGCCACCCGGGCTTCTCGCGACCTATCCCGAGCTCACGGAAGGCGCAAGCGAGGGCTACGCCGAGCGTACCACCTGGAACGTGCGCGACAGCCACGCCACGCTCATCATCGCACCTGCGGGCCTCAAGCCCAGCAGCGGGACCGAGCTGACCGCCCACTGCGCAAGTCGGATGGGCCGTCCATGCCTCGTCATCAGTGGCGTCTCGCAGGTGGGCGACGTCGCCCGCTGGCTCAGTGGCCTGGGGGCCGAGCTCACCCTCAACGTGGCAGGGCCGCGCGAGAGCGAGACTCCCGGCACCTATGCCGTCGCGAAAGAGATCGTCCGTCAGCTGCTCTCCTCACAGTAGCCAGAGGCGGTTCACCAACTGCACACGTCTCTCTCACACGCTCATCACATCATGGTTCGTTCGCCGATGGCATCCCGACCGTTGGCCCGTCCCAAGCGCACGCTGGCATTTGTCTCCCACCGCGCGGGTATCCTTTTCCTCTGGAACATCAACCGCAGCAGATGGAGCAGATGCCATGCCCTCCCCTATCACACGCCGCAGCTTCCTGGATGTCTCGATGGGCGTCCTCGCGTCACTGACGCTGTATGGCTGCGGCGGAACCGACACCATGCCCGCCGAGACGACGTCTGACGAGTCATCCTCGGACGCAAGCTCCACCAGCTTGGACACCGGTGTCATCACCTCCCCGATCGACAACGGCTACGACAGCGGCATCCATCATGCGACCATCGAGGTCGAGGGCTTCGGCACCATCAAGCTCAAGCTGAACGCCGACAACGCGCCGATCACCGTCAGCAACTTCGCCCAGCTTGCCAACGACGGCTTCTACGACGGGCTCACCTTCCATCGCATCATCGAGGGCTTCATGATCCAGGGCGGAGACCCCAACGGCGACGGCACGGGCGGCTCCTCGCGCAGCATCAAGGGCGAGTTCAGCGCCAATGGCGTCACCAATGCCCTACAGCACAAGCGCGGCGTCATCTCGATGGCGCGCGCCCAGGATAACGACTCCGCCAGCTCGCAGTTCTTCATCATGCACCAGGACGCCGAGCACCTCGACGGCAACTACGCCGCCTTCGGCAAGGTCACCGAGGGCATGGAGGTCGTTGACGCCATTGCCGAGAACACGCCCGTTCAGGATGGCAACGGCACGGTCGCACCCGAGGACCAGCCCGTCATCACGAGCATCCGCATGGACGACTAGACGGGTTGACCCAAAGGTCACCCTCTGCCAAGCGAACGAAGACGGGGGCAGCTGCCACAACAGCTGCCCCCGTATCCTTTTCGACACGCAAGTCTCGCGGTAGCTTGCACGCAAACCCTAGGGGCTACCCCTCCCTGCTGCGATCGACGAACACGGTCAGCGCACGCTCGTAGGCAAGCAGCTGACGATCGTCCCAGGTGCTCACGTCATCGGAGGTGAGGAACATCCCTCCAAGGGCCGCGTCGGCGCCGATCAGGTCGCTGCGCTGCCCGTCGGTGAGCTCGACATCGTGACGCAGGAAGAAGACGTCGGGGTCGTTGCGGAAGGCGCGTCCGTCAAGGTGCGCACGGCCCCGCGTGTTGTGGAGGCTGCGCTTGGTGCTCACGCGCTCGCGGTGCAGAAGGCGCATGTAGGGCACGTCATTCCAATCAAGACCCACGTCGCATCCGATACGGCAGTACTCGGTACGGCCGAGTGCGGACATCATGGGCACGCCACACAGATCGAAGGAGACGTCGTCCGCGACGGAGTCGCGCAGCAGGTCGAGCGCATCGGCCATGAGCTGGCCGCGGTTCATGCCGCCCCGAGCCAGCAGACACGCCCCAAAGAGGAAGTCCAGCTTGAGGAACTTGAATCCCCACTGCTCGGTCACGGTGCGCATCACCTCGCGCACATAGGCGCGCACCTCAGGGTGGAGTGTGTCGAGCGCATAGTAGCCGCTCCAGTTGCTGCCTACGAGCGGTGCCTCGCCCGACTCGTCGCGCTGCAGCCAGTCGGGATGCTCGATGCAGACACGGGAGTCCCGCTCGCACACGAAGGGCGCCAGCCAGAGACCCGCCACCATGCCAGCCTCGTGGATCTTGCCGGCAAGCGGGGCCAGGCCGTCGGGAAAGCGCTCGGCATTGGTGTCAAGCCAGTCGCCAATCAGCGCATGCCCGTCATCGATCTGGAAGAGCGGCTTGCACCCGGCCAGGTCGCGGCCATCGAGCAGCTCGTGCATGGCCGTCAGGTCGCAGGCCAACCGCTCGTGCGAGATGTCCTGGTAGTAGCGGTACCAGCTGGAGAAGCCGACCAGCGGGGCCGCCTCGCGCGGCTTGATGCCCGCAAGGGAGAGCCAGCGCTCCACGGCCTCGCCGAGGCTTGACTCGACGAGCGCGAAGGCCATGAGCTCCACCTCCTCGCCCGCGGCAAGCGCGTGGGCGGGAGGCTCCTTCTCAAGCGTGAGGGTCGAGTGGTAGAAGTCCTCCCACAGGGTGGTGTAGCCGCTGTCCTCGGAGAGTGAGCCCACCAGCAGCACCTCCTCGCCACGGCGCAGATAGCCATAGCCAAAGCCATGCTGGTGGCCCAGGCGCTCGTCCTCGCGCGTGAAGCGATAGTCTCCCGAGCCGTCGAGCACCCACCGGTCGATCACGGCCTT
>CAMYZR010000229.1 GCA_947303905.1 uncultured Atopobiaceae bacterium | reverse complement strand
TCATGCGGCTCACGCCACCCTCGCCACCTGCACCAGCGTCGTAGATGGAGACGCTGCCGATGCTGGAGAGGGGCTGTGCCACGGCTGCGGCCACCTCGGGCATGATCTTGATCATCATCTCGGCCATGCCCGCCTGGTTCATCTTCTGCAGGGCCAGGGCACGCTTCTCGAGCGCTGCGGCATCGGCCTCGCCCTTGGCGCGTATGGCCTCGGCCTCGGCCTCGCCCTGGATGCGGGTCGCCTCGGCCTGGGCCTCGGCGCGCAGGCGCATGGCCTCCGCCTCCTGCTCGGCAGCGTAGCGCTCGGCCTCCGCCTCACGCTTGCGCTGCTCGAGGGCAGCCTCGGCCTCCTGCTCGATGCGGTACTTGTCAGCCTCGGCCTGCTTCTTCACCTGGGCGGCAAGCTCCTGCTCGCGAACCTTTACCTCGCGCTCGCGCAGCTCGGTCTCGCGCTCGGTGCGCGCGATCTGGGCGTTGACGATGGCCGCCTGGATGACGCGCTGCTGCTCCTGCTCCTGGATGGCGTACGCCGCGTCCGCACGAGCCCGCTCGGTGTCCTCGCGCGCCTTGAGCCCTGCCCCCTGGTTGTCACGGGCGTTCTGGTTCTCGGCGATGTCGGTGTCGGCCTACACGCGCTGGTCGTCTGCCTCGCGCTCGGCCTGCGCCTGAGCTATGGAGACCTCCTTCTCCGCCTGAGCCTTGGCGATGGCCGCGTCCTTCTTGATCTTTGACGTGTTGTCCATGCCGAGGTCGGTGATAAGGCCGTGCTCGTCGGTGACGTTCTGGATGTTGCACGAGAGGATCTCGATGCCCAGCTTCTCCATGTCGCGGCTGGCCTTGGCGAGCACCTGGTCGGAGAACGAGTCGCGATCGGTGTTGATCGAGCGAAGGTCGAGCGTGCCGATGATCTCGCGCATGTTGCCCTGCAGCGAATCCTGCAGCGAGGTCGCGATCTGCTGCTCGTTCATGTTCAGGAAGTTGCGCTCTGCCAGCAGCATCCCGTCGGGATCGTCGGTCACCCGCACCTTGGCAACCGCATCGACCTTGACGTTGATGAAGTCGTTGGTGGGGATGTATTGGTCCGTCTTGATGTCGACCGAGATCTGCTTGAGGCAGAGGCGGTCAACGCGCTCGAAGAACGGAACCTTGAAGCCGGCGCGACCGATGAGCACGCGCGGGCGCTCGTGCAGGCCGCTGATGATCAGCGCGACATCGGGCGGGGCCTTGACGTACCCGGTAGACACGAAGGTGATCACCAGCACAGCGAACGCTGCGCCTAATGCAACCACCGCAAACGGAACACCAAACAACATGATTACCTCTTTCTTGGAACTAACCGTCCAAACTCGAACTGACTGCCCTCATGGGACTGACTGCCCAAACTCAAACGACGCCCCTCGTCATGCGTCTGACGCCCTCTAGTCCACCGGTACCTCCCTTCGTGCCCCCGCGAGCACATCGCTGACGTCTTACCGGCCGTAAGACAATTAGGATTAGCTATACCCATTCCCAGATTCCCCATACCGACCGCCCGCGACCATCGCTGCTCCATAATTCGAATGCCTTTGGGCGGGATGCCCGCTCCCTTGGCATATGCGCCCTGCGGTACCATAAGGGCAACGACTGTCTTTGAGGGGAGATGCGCATGTACCAGCTGGTAGCCACCGACATGGACGAGACCTTCCTGGCCTTTGACCACTCCGTTCCCCAAGCGAACATCGACGCCATCCTGCGCATGAAGGAGTTGGGCGTGCACTTTGTACCCTCGTCGGGACGCGCCTACGACTCCATCATGGGAAGCCTGCGCGGACTGCCCGCGGAGTGCCTCGAGGGAGGCTACGTCATCTCGTACAACGGCGGGTGCATCAACCGCATCGGCGACCCCAAGCCGCTCATCAGCCACACCATCCCCTTCGAGCGCGTCAAGCAGCTCTTTGACTACGCAGCCTACATCGGCGACGTGGGCATGCACATCTACCAGCTCGACGGTCACGTGTGGGGCTGGAACCTCACGCCGAGCGAGGTGGACTACCTGGCCGGCCACATCGCCATCGAGCAGTTCGACGGGGTCAGCATCGAGTTTCTGCGCGACGTGCCCCTAGCCAAGTGCCTCTACGTGTACGAGGACCTCGACCTGCTCCACGAGCTCGAGCTCGCCATGCCTCCCGAGCTGGCAGAAGGGCTCTCCACCACCTTCTCCTCCGGGCGCTACTACGAGTTCAATCCCGCTGGCGTGGACAAGGGCTTCGGCCTCCGTGCGCTTGCCGACTACCTGGGCGTCGACATCACAGACACCATCGCCTGCGGCGACTCGGCCAACGACATGGCCATGATCGAGGCGGCCGGCCTCGGCGTGGTAGTCTCGAACGCGTCGCACGACGCCGCCGCAATCGCAGACTATCGTGCGGAGAGCAGCTGCAACGACGGCATATTCGCAGAGGTGCTCGAGAAGTTCATCGAGCCGCAGCACACACGCGGATAGGTGGCTCGCGGCGGCACGCACCAAATGTATGGTGTTCTCTCCATACCTTGCATGTTTCCCTCACTTGTAGGTAAAATACCTCACTGCAAGTAGGAATTACTCATTGCGGGACATGCAAAAAGAGAGGCACCATGTCAGACCAGCTTCTTACCATCTCGGGGCTCTCGGCCGGAACCGAGGACAAGCCCATCCTTCACGATATCAACCTGAGTATCGGCGCAGGTGAGACCCACGTGCTCATGGGCCCCAACGGTGCCGGCAAGTCCACCCTGGGTCACGTCATCATGGGCGACCCGGTCTTCCAGGTCTCGAGCGGATCCATCGCCTTCGACGGCGCCGACGTCACCGAGCTCGGCCCGGACAAGCGCTCCCTCGCGGGCATCTTCCTGTCCTACCAGGCACCGGTCGAGGTGCCCGGCGTGCCCCTGTACAGCTTCCTGCGCACCATCTGCCAGATGCGTCCCGAGCTCAAGACCACCGCGCGCAAGTTCCGCACCCGCGTGGGCGAGATCGCCGAGCAGCTCGAGATCGACCAGAACTTCCTCACGCGCGAGCTCAACGTGGGCTTCTCCGGTGGCGAGAAGAAGAAGATCGAGATGATGCAGCTCCTGCTGCTCCGTCCCAAGCTGGCCATCCTCGACGAGACCGACTCCGGCCTGGACGTCGACGCCCTCTCCATCGTGAGCCGCGGCATCGAGGCCTACCGCCAGGAGTGCGACGGCGCCCTGCTCATGATCACGCACAACACGCGCATCCTCGAGCGCCTCACCGTCGACCGCACGCACGTCATGGTGCGCGGCAACCTCGTGGCCGAGGGTCCCGCCAGCCTCATCGACGACATCGACGCGCACGGCTTCGCGCGCTTCGAGGAGGCCCTCGCGCAGAAGGCGGAGGCTTAGGACCCATGGCAGAGGCAACCGACAACACCCGAAAGAAGTCGCAGGTCGCTGACGTCGACCGGTCCCTCTACGACTTCAAGATGAGCGAGGAGGGCTACGAGCGCTACGCCGACGGCCTCTCCACCGACATCGTGCGCGCCATTTCCGAGAAGAAGGACGAGCCCGAGTGGATGCTCGAGATGCGCCTCAAGGCGCTTGCCGTCTACGAGGAGATGGAGATGCCCGCAAACTGGGGCCCCTCCATCGAGATGCTCGACCTCAACCACATCAGCGCGTACGTCTCCCCCAAGACCAAGCAGGCCGACAGCTGGGACGACGTGCCCGAGGACATCAAGAACACCTTCGAGCGCCTGGGCATCCCCGAGGC
>CAMYZR010000228.1 GCA_947303905.1 uncultured Atopobiaceae bacterium | reverse complement strand
GACAAGTCCACCGTGCGCAACCTCCACGTCCCCCTGGGCACGATGGTCTTCGACCTCAAGCGCGTACGCCTCATCGACGACGTCCCCTGCTCGATCGAGACGACCATTGTCAACACGAGCAACTGCAAGGGGGTGGAGCAGCACGACTACGGGTGCGAGTCGCTGTTCGACGTCCTGGCGGAGGAGTATGGCATCACCATGATGAGTGGTGACGAGCGCATCTCGATAACGGCTCTCGACGCCGGCGAGGCGGCGCTGCTCGGCATGGATGAGGGACATCCGGCCATCTACAAGTCGGGCCTCATGTTTGATGCGGACGGCAATCCCATCATCTGCTACCGGACCACGGCGCTCTCGGAGCATGTCCGGTACGCGACCGAGATGTTTGCGAGGTGAGACACATGGCGACCGTCGATTACAAGTCCCCCATCTACCTCCAGCTTCGCGAGGTCGTACGCAACAAGATCGAGGAGGGCGAGTATCCTCCCGGCACGGCCATCCCGTCCGAGAACGAGCTCTCCGAGACCTACGGGGTCAATCGCCTCACCGTGCGCAACGCCATGGACGCCCTCGTGAACGAAGGCCTGCTCATGCGCATCCAGGGCAAGGGCGTCTTCGTGGTGGGCAACCGCATCGAACGCGACCTCGACACCCTCTCGGGATTCCGCCAGACGCTCAACGAGCGCAACGCCAGGCCGGACACCAAGATCCTCGCCAAGATCCGCCGCAAGGCCGGCAAGAAGTACGCGCGCATCTTCAACATCGGCGAGGACGATGACATCTTCTATGTCCGACGCCTCAACTCCGCCAATGGCGAGCCCATCGCCGTCGAGCACACCTTCGTCCCCGCGTCGAAGGTCCCCAAGCTCGACGGCATCGACCTGGGGGTGTTCAGCCTCTACGAGGTCTATGGGTTCTACGACGTGAATCCAGTCCGTGCGTACGAGACGCTCGACCTGATCGCCCTCGAGGCGCGTGACGCGCGCATGCTCGACGTCGAGCCAGGCCAGACCGTGCTTCTGTTCACCTGCTACACCTACGACAAGTCAGATGACGTCATAGAGTACACGACCAGCTACACGCGAGGAGACAAGTGTAGCTTCACGGTCCACAACAGGGCATAGGCACGCTGTCCCGGTCCGTGCCCTGCGTGGACGCTCGAAAGGAGCGCACCACCATGCCTGCTTACTTCATGGGCATCGACACGGGAACATCGGAGACCAAGGGCGTCCTCATCGACGCTGATGCCAACATCATCGCGCAGGGCTCGGCGTCCCACGAGGCGACGAGCCCCTTTACCAACGCATACGAGTATGACGCCGAGAGGGACTGGTGGGGGGACTTCTGCACCGTCTCGCGCGAGCTCATCGCCACGAGCGGCGTCGACCCGCACGACATCAAGGGCGTGACCACCAGTGCTCTGGGGCTCTGCTGCATCGCCGTCGACGAGCACTGCGTGCCCACGCGCCCCGCCATCTCCTACGGCATCGACGGCCGGGCAGAGAGGCAGATGCGCGAGCTCGAGGCCGAATGGGGGCAGGAGTTTGTCGACCGCGTCTTCGGCCGCCCGCTCTGCTCGTCGGACGTGCCGCCCAAAATCCGCTGGATACAGGAGATGGACCCCGAAGCCTACGCACGCACCGCAAAGTTCATCAACAGCTCCACCTATATCACCGCCAAGCTCACGGGCGAGTACTACATCGACACCTTCCTCGGCATGGCAGGCGGATTCAAGCCGCTCTATGGCGAGGACGGTCACCCCACCGAGGAAAGCTGCCGAGGCATCTGTCGCCCCGACCAGCTGGCCACCATCGCCGCGGAGACCGACATAATCGGCCATGTGACCGCAAGGGCGGCTGCCGAGACCGGCCTTGCCGAGGGCACGCCCGTCACCCCGGGCGGCGACGACTCCGCCTGCGAGGCCATCTCGTGCGGCATCGGCAAGCAGGGCGACCTCATCCTGCAGTTTGGCTCGACCATCTACCTGTTCCTGCTCTGCGACCATCTGGTCATGGACCCACGCATCTGGCACGAGGAGTTCATCATCCCCGGCACCTACGACGTCTCGGGCGCCACCAACACCGCCGGGAGCATGACCAAATGGCTGCGCGACACGCTGTTCCAGGACCTCAAGGCCGCCGAGGACGCCGGTGGCGAGAACGCGTTTGCCGCGATGGCGCGACTGGCAGCCGAGGTACCACTAGGGTCCCATGGGCTCGTCTGCCTGCCATACTTTGCCGGCGAGCGCACGCCCATCGATGACCCCAACGCCCGTGGCGCCTTCTTTGGCCTGACCATCGGCCACACGCGCGAGGACATGCTGCGCGCCGGCCTCGAGGGCGTGGCCTATTCCATCAACCAGCACTTCAGGATCTTCGAGGAAGACGGCCTGCCCATCGGGCGCGTGGTGGTGGCCGGCGGCGGCACCAAGAACGACGCCTGGATGCAGATCGTGGCTGACGTCACTGGCAAGACGCTGCTCGTGCCCGAGATCACCATCGGTGCCTCGTACGGCGACGCCATGATGGCTGCCATCGCGACGGGCTACTGGTCCGGCTTCGACGAGCTGGCGAGCAAGGTGCGCATTGCCAAGACCTTCGAGCCCGACGCGGCCAACCACGAGGCCTACCGGCACTATCAGGCCATCTTCGACGGGCTCTACCCAGCCACCAAGGATCTGGCGCATCAGCTGTAGCAAAGGATGCCCCAACCATCGAGAACGGCTCCCCTGCCTGACGTCGTCTGGCGGGGGACCATCCCTGGCATCACCCGAAACTTGGATCGCAACAGAAAGAAGGCTCCTATGTTCACGGGCTCCATCTGGTCGCCGAGCATGAGAATGACCACGCGCATCAACGTGATCCTTCCCGATGCGTCCGGTGACTGCGACCCCTTACAGACCGACGAGCTCTACGTCATGTACCTGCTCCATGGCCTTACGGCAAACGGTGACGAATGGCCGCGCTTCACCAATCTCGAGTACCTAGCAAAGAAGTACCACGTGGCCTTTGTCATGCCCGACGTGGACCGCAGCTTCTACACTGACCTTTCGGGTGGCATCAGGTACTTCTCGTACGTGGCAAACGACCTGCCGGCCTTTGTGAACCAATGGTTCCGCCTGCCACACGACCGAGAGCACACCTTTGTGGCGGGCGAGAGCATGGGTGGCTATGGCGCCTGCAAACTGGGCTTCACCTATCCCGAACGCTTCGGAGGCATTGCCACGCTCTCCGGCGCCCTCGACCTCGAGGCCTTTGGCCGCATGTGCGAAGATGGCAGCTTTCCCGACATGGGGCGCGAGGAGTTCGACCTCCTGTTTGGCGCGGGCCAGCCCGTGCCGCCCGAGGCAGACGCATTTGCCCTGCTTGAGAGGGCGGCGGCTCGACCAGATCGTCCGCGTCTTTGCCAGTTCTGTGGCACGGAGGACTTCCTGCTCGACATCAACCGACGCTTCGACGAACGGGCGACAGCGCTGGGCTATGGGCATCTCTACCTGGAGTGGGAGGGTGACCACGAGTGGCGCTTCTGGCAGGTGGCCATCCAGCGGGCCCTTCAGTACCTGCTGGGATTTGACCTCGCCACCACGCCGCTTTGGTAGGCAGCGACGCCGATGTTGTCTCACTCACCAGGGGGAGCTGCACCAGATAGCGCTCCGCTGCCATGAGGCCCCATTCGCGGAAAGCGCGTGGACAGACGGGTCGTCCTTCGCACGACTACATAACTCACTATTGTTTTCATACCACTTTCTACGCGGTCACAAACGAC
>CAMYZR010000227.1 GCA_947303905.1 uncultured Atopobiaceae bacterium | reverse complement strand
GTCGGCGGCATGATGTCCATCGACTTCGGCGGCCCCTTCAACAAGGCCTCCTACGTCTTCTCCACCGGCCTGCTTGCTGATGCCGCTCTCGGCGGCCCCGGCCAGGTTGTCATGGCTGCCTGCATGGCTGGCGGCATGGTTCCGCCCATCGTCGTTGCCCTCTCCACCACCTTCTTCAAGAACAAGTGGAGCAAGGCTGACCGCGACGCTGGTCTGGTCAACTACATCATGGGCCTGTCCTTCATCTCCGAGGGTGCCATCCCGTTCGCGGCTGCTGACCCCGGCCACATCATCCCGACCTGCGTCATCGGCTCCGCCATCGCCGGCGCCATGTCCGCCGCCTTCGGTTGCTACAGCCCCGCTCCTCACGGCGGCGCTTGGGTGCTCCCGGTCATCGGCAACCCCGTGATGTGGATCGCTGCCATCCTCGTCGGCTCCGTTGTCGGCGCTGTTATCCTGTCCTTCTGGAAGAAGCCTGTCGAGGAGTAAACCCACTTCTCGATACGGAACCCCTCCCTCGGTGCCCGGGACAGCTTCGGCTGTCCCGGGCACGCCCCTTTCTCGACTCGACACGCGCCATGGACACCGAACCCGTCCGAGGTTCCAGCGGTGTATCCTGAGATGGTCCATATGAATTCATTGCTCAAGGAGGTACCATGCCTGACTACCGTCTGATTGCGCTCGACATGGACGGCACCCTGCTGACCAGCGACAAGCGGGTCTCGCCGCGCACCGTGGACGCCCTGCGCGCGGCAGCCGAGTCGGGGGCCATCGTCGCGCTCTCCACTGGACGCACCACCTCCGAGCTGATGGACTATCGAAGCGATCTGGAGGGCATCGTCGGCTATGCCTCGCTGGTGAGCGGTGGAGTCGTGCGCAACATGACCACAGGCGAGACCCTGCACGCCCAGAGCATCGACTTCGATGTGGCACGTGCGGTCGTGGCGCAGGGCCTAGACGAGAACGCCATGGTGCAGATTCTGACGCCAGAGTATTCGGTGATGACGCATGCTGATGTGGATCGCATGCCCGAGCTCGGGCAGGGCATCTACCAGCGCCTTGCGCGACAGTGGGGTTACCTTGTCGATGACATCGCGGAGTTTCTTGAGGCTCATCCAACCGACGCCTGCAAGGTCAACCTGCATCACGTGGACCGTGCTTCCTGCGAGCGCACGCAGCGCGTACTCGAGGAGCTGCCGGTGCAGCTGGCGGCAGGCGAGTCGGCTTCGATCGAGGTCACGCCGCGCGGCGTGACCAAGGCCATGGACTCGAGCTGCTCTGCGACCATCTTGGTCTGAGCCTTGCCCAGACCCTCGTGGTGGGCGACGGCGACAATGACCTCGAGGCGTTTGAGGTCGCAGGATTTGCCGTGGCCATGGGCAATGCCACCTCTGAGGCGATGGACCGAGCGGATGCCGTGGTGGCCGACAATGACCACGACGGCATTGCCGAGGCGGTCGAGCGCTGGCTTCTCTAGCCTGGTGAGCCGAAAAGGACATTCGGGACGGAGACCCTTGTCCTTTTCGCTAGAAGGCTCCACCGCCTCCGTTGCTCCCAGCGCCCTGCCTGGGGGAGTCCTTGTCCTTCTCGGCCTTCGTGGGCCTTGCCGCCTGAACGTGGCCAGCCATCTGCTCAGCTGAGACCTTTTCGGGCTTGTCCTCGTGCAGCTTCGCCACGCTCTCCTTGAGCTTGTCAAACATACCGGGCTTTTTCTCAGTCATGGCAGCTCCTTTCACTGGCGACGCCGCGTATTGCCTGTCGTGGGGCACTGGCCACATTGTACGTGCAGTATTGCTGCTCGGCCACGGAGTACATCGGCGATGTGAGATAATCGGCCCATAGGTAACGTTGGCAGGGACGGTGCGTGTTGGGCTTCCTCGGGTATCTCTTGGCTCTCATAGTGTTCGGCAACCTCGCGGTTGGTGCCGGCCTCTTTGTGCTGAGTCGGCACGCAGTCCGTGCGGGCAGGCGCCTGATTGGCGATGCGCGCAAGCGTCTCGAGCTCGATGGCGAGACTCAGGCGCCCTCGCGCGAGGCTGAGGACGTTACCGTGGAGACGGTGGGCGAGCGGTCTCGCCAGTCCTCCGGCAGGCGCCCCAAGGCGCCGGAAGGAGCTTCGGCAGCCACACCCTCTGACGCCCGGGACCACCACGAGTACACGCGCCTCGATGTCGACGCCGGCGCCACCAACGAGACCATCTCTGCCGTCATGCGCGGCTACGTGAACGACCCGGTGCTTGGTAGACGTGCCCGTGCGGTCATCGAGACGCTCGGGAGCGCCGAGCATCGTCGCGGGATCCTCTTCGCCGAGCTCGACGGTACCTTCCAGCGCGGGACCATCAGTTGGGACAAGTTTGCTGGTCCTGCCTATGCCGCGCTTGACTCCGTGTTGCGCAACTCCGCACTTCTGGCCAATCGCATCCAGGCCTTCGACTCTGCTGGTTATATGCGTTTGCGCGAGGATATGGCGGCCGAGGCCGATGGCGTGGATGGCGAGATGCACCACAGCGAGACGCGTCAGCGCCGATGGGAGCTCTACCGCGAGATGCTGGAGTCACTGGACACCCTTCAGGACACCAACGAAGGGCTTCTCCTGGAGCTGGACAAGCTGGCGGCCGAGCTCTCGACCATAAACGGCCCCGGCCAGGGCGAGAACAGCGACCAGATCATCGACGAGATTCGCCGGCTGGTCGACGAGGCAAAGTACTATCGGCAGATAGGGCAGTAGGGGATGACAGAGGACGAGCTTTACGCCCTGTTCGACGAGCAGGGCATTTCGTACGAGGTGTTTCACCATAAGGCAGTGGAGACGGTGGCTGAGGCGGATGCCTTGGTGCCGCGTCTCGCGATTCCCACCAAGAACCTCTTCCTTCGCGACAACAAGAAGCGCGACTTCTTCTTGGTGACGGCTGCTACGAGTACCGACATCGACCTCAAGCATCTCCACAAGCAGCTGGGCACGAGGCGCCTCTCCTTTGCCAGCAGCGAAATGCTGATGGAGAAGGTCGGCCTCGTCCAAGGGTCGGTCACACCCTTTGGCATCCTCAACGACGACACGCACGAGGTGACCCTGGTCTTCGATCAGAACCTTGAGCACGAGCGCTTTGACGCGCACCCCATGGTCAATACGGCAACGATGTTCATCCATATGGACGAGGTGCTGCCACTGCTCGAGGCGCACGGGAATCCCGTGGTGTTCTGCGACTTGACCTGCCAGACGGGGCCTGCGGCACAGGGGCGCTAGCCAGCTTGGGGGCAGGGTCGGTTCGACCATTGGGGGACGGTTCCTCGCACTCGCTCCCAAAGGGAAACATGCCGCATGTGACTTGCGTGTCAGCAATTGTGCGACTAAAGTAAGCCTAGACAAACTTATGTATGTTACGGGGTGCACGTATGGCACGGCAGGGCTTTCTTTCCATCCGCGACCTCACCAAGAGCTACGGCAATGGCGAGGCGCGCGTTCAGGTGCTCAAGGGCATCTCCACTGAGATAAACCGCGGTGAGATCTGCGTTCTGTTTGGTCCCTCCGGATCGGGAAAGTCCACCTTCCTCAACATGGTGGGTGGTCTCGAACCAGCAGATGGCGGCTCCATTCGCGTGGGCGACGTGGACATAACCACGCTCAAGGACCGCGAGCTGGTGGAGTACCGTCGGCGCGAGCTGGGCTTCATCTTCCAGTTCTACAACCTGGTGCCCGACCTCACCATTCGTGAGAACATCGAGGTGTGCCAGTACCTCTCCAAGGACCCTCTGCCCATCGATGACCTCATCCAC
>CAMYZR010000226.1 GCA_947303905.1 uncultured Atopobiaceae bacterium | reverse complement strand
TCCACGTCGGTCAGGTAGACGAGCGTGTCGGCTCCGAGGGCCTGGGCCACCTGGCTTGCCGCGACGTCGGCGTTGACGTTGTAAAAGCCGTCGGGACCAGAACCCACCGTGGCGATGACGGGCACGTAGCCGTCGTCGAGGATGGATTCGATGAGCTCGGTGTTGACCTTGACGATCTTGCCGACGCGTCCGAGCTCGGGGTCGACGGGCTGGCACTTGAAGGTCTTGCCGTCGGCGCCGCTGATGCCCACGGCGTTCTTGCCAAACTCGTTGAGGGCCCAGACGAGCTGCTGGTTGACCTTGCCCACCAGCACCATCTGCACGGCTTCCATGGTGGCGTCATCGGTCACGCGCAGGCCGCCCTTGAACTTGGTGGGGAGCTGCAGGGCATCGAGCAGCTTGTTGATGGCCTTGCCGCCGCCGTGCACGAGCACCACGCGCATGCCCATGAGCTTGAGCAGCTCGAGGTCGCCCACCACCTGGCGCATGAGCTCCTCGTCCTCCATGGCGGCCCCGCCGTACTTGACGACGATGGTCTGGCCGTTGTGGCGGTGGATCCACGGCATGGCCTCGGTGAGGATCTTCGCCTTGTCGAGCGCCTTCGAGCGCTCCTGTGCATCACGCTTGCGCATGGTGTTTCCTCTCTTTGCGAACGTCGGTCGTTCGGGTATGGCGACTAGGTGCGATAGTCGCCGTTGATGGTCACGTAGTCGTGTGTGAGGTCGCAGGTCCAGATACGGGCGCTGCACACGCCTACGCCGAGGTTGACGGCGATGTCAATCTCGGGCTCCTCGAAGCGGCGCAGCATGTCCTCCTCGTCCATGGGCAGCGGGAGGCCGGCACGCAGCACCGGGACGCCGAGGAAGTCGATGTCCACGCCGTACTGGTCGAACTCGACGCCGCACTTGCCGGCGGCACCTGCCACGCGGCCCCAGTTGGCGTCATGGCCGAAGATGGCGGTCTTAACCAGTGGGGAGTTGGCGATGGAGCGCGCGACGGTGTCGGCGTCCTTGTCGGTAGCCGCGCCAACCACGTCGACCGTGACGAGCTTTGTCGCGCCTTCGCCATCGGCTGCGATCTTGCGGGCGAGGTTCTCGCAGGCGCATCGGATGGCGGCGGCGATGGTGGCAAAGGCGGGGGAGTCCTCGCCGATTGCCTCGCCGCCAGCGGCTCCCGTCGCGAGCAGGATGCAGGTGTCATTGGTGGAGGTGTCGGAGTCGACCGTCACCTTGTTGAAGGTCTGGCGGACGGCGGCGGAGAGCGCCTTTTGCGCCGCTGCCGCCGTGAGCGGGGCGTCGGTCGCGAGCACGCAGAGCATGGTGGCCATGTTGGGCATGATCATGCCCGAGCCCTTGACGAAGCCGCCCACGTGCACGTTGACCTCGGTGCCGTCTGCGCCACAGGCAACCGGACCCGCAAGCGAGACCTCCTTGGGAACGGTGTCGGTGGTCATGACGGCACGCGCCGCATGGTGTGCGGCCTCGGCGCTGTGATCCAGCGCCTCTACGGCCACAGGTACGCCCATCTCGTAGGGCTCCATGGGGATCTGCACGCCGATGACGCCGGTGGAGGCAACGAGCACATCCTGCTCGTCACACCCGAGCGCGCCAGCCACGAGCGCCGCGGAGGCGATCGCGTTCTTGACGCCGGGATCGCCGGTGGAGGCGTTGGCGTTGCCCGAGTTGAGGATTACGGCACGGGCGCGGCCGTTTGCGGCGCGCTCGCGCGAGACCTGCACCGGGGCGGCGCAGAAGCGGTTCTGGGTAAAGGTGGCGGCACAGACGCAGGTCTGGTCGGCGGCCACAAGCGCGAGGTCACGGCGGTTGGGGTCAGCGCGGAAGCCCGCGTGCACGCCTGCGGCCTTGATGCCCTCCGCGGCGCAGATGCCGCCCTCGCAGGGGGCGAACCCAAAGGATGCGGGGTCGGTGATCGATGCGGGGACGGCGATAGGTGCGATTGTTTCCATGCCTGCCTCATTTTCTCCACAAATTGCATATCAGTAATTCAATATGCAAACCGATGCGTAATCAATGCGTGAACATATAGCACATCTGGACGAGATTTGATGTGCGAATGCAAAAATGTTCGCAAGGTGACTCACAAGGGGTAGGCGCAATGGTCTGCTCGGCGTACGACACCCAAATGAAACCTATGCCCGTTACAATGGGCAACCACGAAGAGCGGATGACCGAGGAGGCTTACATGGCCAAGGCGAAGGTGTACATCGACGGGCAGAGCGGCACAACGGGGCTGCAGATCTTTGACCGCATCGGTGCGCGTGACGACCTCGAGCTGCTGCGCATCGACGAGGACAAGCGTCACGACCTTGACGAGCGCCGCAAGTTCATCAACGCCGCCGACATCGTCTATCTGTGCCTGCCCGATGAGGGTGCCCGCGAGGCGGTCTCGCTGGTTGAGAACCCCGATGTCTGCATTATCGACGCCTCCACAGCCCATCGCACGGCCGACGGCTGGACCTACGGCTTCCCCGAGCTTTCAAGTGTCCAGCGCGACGCAATCGCCAAGAGCAAGCGCATCGCAAATCCCGGCTGCCATGCCACGGGCTTCATCTCGACAGCGGCGCCGCTGGTGCAGGCGGGCCTGATGCCTACTGACTACCCGCTCACGTGCTTCTCGCTCACGGGCTACTCCGGCGGCGGAAAGCGCATGATTGCAGACTATGAGGCCGAGGGGCGCCCGACCTGCCTCGATGCTCCTGGCATCTACGGTCTCTCGCTTGCGCACAAGCACCTGCCTGAGATGCAGAAGGTCTGCGGGCTTGCCACGGCACCGGTCTTCCTGCCGGTGGTCGATGACTACTACAAGGGCATGGCCACCACCATCATGCTGCACAACCGCATGCTGAATGGTGTCGCGCATGCCAAGGACGTGCAGGCCGTGCTTGCCGCCCCTTACGCTGGCCAGCGCTTTGTGAGCGTCATGCCCTTTGGCGAGAACGATCCGCTCATCTATGCCAACGAGCTGGCTGGCACCAACGACCTGCGCCTGATCGTTTGCGGCAACGAGGAGCTCACGACGGTCACGGCGCTCTTTGACAACCTGGGCAAGGGCGCGTCGGGTGCCGCCATCCAGAACATGAACATCGCGCTTGGCCTGGACGAGGCCACGGGGTTTGATCAGGCTTGAGCAAGTACGGTTGCGTTGCCAACTGATGTCTGAGCTGCGGCATTTTAGTAGCTTCTTTGCGTGCTGACTGAGCGGAAACTTGACTCCGCTATACTCGTTTGCGTGCGAAATCCTACCGTTTGAAGGAGAACCCATGGACTTTACGAGCAATCACCGTCCTGACGACATGGCACGCATCAACACCCCCGAGCTGGCCGATGCCTTTATCGAAGAGGCCGTTGCCTATACGCGCGGCACTTTCCGGTGGCGTTGACTCCTCCGTGGTCGCCGCGCTGCTCATCAAGGCCATCGGCAAGCAGCTGGTGTGCGTGCATGTCAACCACGGCCTCATGCGCAAGGGCGAGTCCGAGCAGGTCATCGACGTGTTCCGCAACCAGCTCGGCGCCGAGCTCATCTACGTGGATGCCACCGACCGCTTCCTCGACCTTCTGGCCGGCGAGGCCGATCCCGAGGCCAAGCGCCACATCATCGGTGAGGAGTTCATCAAGGTCTTTGATGAGGAGGCTGCCAAGCTCGAGGGTATCGGCTTCCTTGGCCAGGGCACCATCTATCCCGACATCCTGGAGTCCGAGGCGGGCGTCAAGGCCCATCACAACGTGGGTGGCCTGCCCGAAGAGCTCAACTGGGAGCTCGTCGAGCCCGT
>CAMYZR010000225.1 GCA_947303905.1 uncultured Atopobiaceae bacterium | reverse complement strand
GTGCCTTCTAGTTACGTGTGACCTTCCTTCACAAATCGCAAATTGTTGTTTGACGTGAGGGAATAGTCTGCTATAGTAACTACTCGCTGACGCACTCGGCTGGGTAGCTCAGTTGGTAGAGCAGGGGACTGAAAATCCCTGTGTCGGGGGTTCGACTCCCTCCCCAGCCACCATTTGATCATGAGGCGCCCCAGCAGGGGCGCTTTTCTTTTACGCCGCAACAGGTCCGTCGATATGGACGGAACCGATGCCCGTTCCGTCCTCGGGAGCGGATGCGTCGTGATCGGTCTGCTGCGACGGGCGCAATTGAGCCCCGATCCGTCCCCGGGAGCGGACCGGTGTCTCAGCTACTCTCCTTATCGCCCTATAGCAGGAGCCCGTCCACGCACATGCGCGCAGACGGGCTCCTTCAAGCCAAGATGAACGGTGAGCCTAGTCCGTGCAGATTGCCTCGACCATGCGATCGATGGCCCACTTGGCCTCCGGGATGTTCATGAGCGGATACACGTGGTTGAGGCCGCGCCCGATATAGAGCTCTGCATGCGCGCCGGTGGCGTTGACGCGATCGTAGAACAGCTTCGCATCAGGGAAGAACACCTCGCGCGTTCCGACGAAGACCATCACGTTGCGAAGCATGCGCACCTCGCCGTTGACGGGACTCACGCGATAGTCGTTGGGGTCGAGGTCCTTGGCCCAGGTGAGACCCAGCTTCTGCAGGCCCTGCACGCCGAGCTGCGGATCGGTGCGCTCGTAGGCGAGGATGTCGGGATTGCGCAGCGTCGCGTCGACCCACGGGGAAATGAGGATGAGGTGTCCGGGCTGCTCGAGACCAAGGGTGGGGAGGTATTCGGCAAAGCTCGCGGCAATGCCGCCTCCGCAGGAGTCGCCCATGATGGTGACGTTGCCTGCCCCGTACTTATCAATGGTGCGGCGATAGACGGTGGCGATGAAATCAAGCGCCTCCGCCGCCCCATGAATCGGAGCGAGCGGGTAGAGCGGCACGACGACTTCGGCGCGCGTGCGCTCGGCGATGGTCTCGAGGAACTTCCAGTGCTCGGTAGTGGGCTGGTAGAGGTAGCAGCCGCCATGCAGGAAGATGACCGCACGATCGTTGATTGGACGTCGATTGAGGTAGAAGACCTGATGGCCACCGATCATCTCCTCAGCCGTCGAGACGTCGAGCGTGACGGACGAGGGGATGGTGTAGCGGCGATCGTTGGTCTCCGCGCTCTGGAGGACGGTGTTGTCGAGCAGGACCATATCCTTGAGCAGCTTCTTGCTGCCGCCGGTGGCGCGCAGGTAGAGCTCGTTGGCCGTGCTCAGGTTCGAGCGATGGTATAGGGCGTGAGAAAGCAGGGTGTATCCAGCGGTCATGACGGCCGGGACACCCAGGAGCGCCCCGATGGCCTTTGCCGCTCGAGGCGCCTTGCGGATGGCTTGCCAGCTGACAGGTATCATGACTGCCCCTCTCGTACGCACGACATAGCGATGATGTATGTCATAGGGTAGCAGTGTGGGGTGCCAGTCGTGGCGAGATTGCGGTGAAGGTCGGTTCGCCACAGGCTCTTCGATATGAATAGATGTGAGCATCGATTGCATAACCGAATCTCTAGCCGCTATGCGATTATGCATCCAGAACAGTTGGTTTGAGGGTTCGATTCGTTTTGCTAGAAGCCCGCTACCCTTCTCAACTGTGAGAATTCATCTTCACCCATGAGGCGATATACAAACCGAATGCCAACGAGAATGCATATTCATGCTCGTAAACCATAGAATTGAAGCAAGAATATTGGAAAATATAACGAATTAATACTCAAAGGTACCATTCGATGCTAGTATATGCTTGGCAATCAACCGGCGCGGATGCGCCCGTATGCAGGGAGGCATACATGAAGTTCGTCTGCGAGGACTCATTCTGGAAGCTGTTCCCCGAGGCATCGATCGGTGTCGTCGTGGCCGACGGAATCCTTCCCACCGATCAGGTGAGCGAGGAGAACGCCGCGAAGGCGGCCAAGCTGCTCGATCGTGCCAATGTGCTCGCCCAGAAGTGGGTGCCTGACAATACCATCTCCAAGAACGAGGTCCCGGCCGTCTGGCGCGAGGCCTACCGCAAGTTCAAGACCAAGAAGGGCGTGCGCAGCTCGGTCGAGAACCTGCTCAAGCGCGTGCTCAAGGACAACCCCGTGGGTCACATCAACCCCTCGGTCGACATCTCCAACGCCATCTCGCTCAAGTACGCCATCCCCATGGGTGCCGAGAACGTCGACGCCTTCGAGGGCACCTTCCGCCTGAAGGTGACCGATGGCGGCGACTACTTCCTGCCCATCGGTTCTGACGAGAACGACCCGACGCTGCCGGGCGAGCTGTGCTACGTGGACGACGCGGGCGCCGTCTGCCGCTGCTGGAACTGGAGAGACGGTCAGCGCACCGAGGTCAGCGACAACACCCCGCACTGCGTCTTCATCATGGAGAACATCCAGCCGGAGCGCCTTGGCGACCTTCAGGAGGCTGTCGACGAGCTCGCCGGTCAGCTCGAGGAGATCCTTGGTGCCACGGTCACCCACAAGGAGGTGCTCACGCGCGAGCATCCCGAGATGGAGCTCTGCTAGGCGCCCGACACGCCGACGCTACATCCTTCTCTGCCGACGAGACACGTCGCGACCCTCGCCGATGCCCCATGATGGGGTTATCCGCGGGGGTCGCGTTCGTCTCAGAGGAGAGGAGACATCATGTTCGAGAAGCTCTTCGAGCCTGTCAAGATCAACGGTATGGTGGTTCCCAATCGCCTGGTGTTCGAGCCCATGGGCAACTACTACGCCGAGCTCAACGGAGATGCCAGCCAGCGCGACTGCGACTTCTACGCCGCACGCGGCGCCGG
Organism: uncultured Atopobiaceae bacterium; assembly: GCA_947303905.1. Lineage (GTDB taxonomy): Bacteria > Actinomycetota > Coriobacteriia > Coriobacteriales > Atopobiaceae > UBA1367. The sequence goes on along the minus strand of CAMYZR010000225.1, from coordinate 918 downwards.
CGGCTGCGGCTTGGTGATCACCGAGGTCTGCTCGGTCGACCGCATCGCCGGTCGCGGTGACGCGCGCAACCTCGTCCTCGACAACGACGAGGCCATCCCGAGCTTCCGCAAGATGGCGGAGGCGACGCAGGCGACCGGCGCGAAGTTCGCGGTCGAAATCTATCATCCGGGCTGTCAGGGCGTGCCGCCCCTGTGCGTAGACGGTGTGACCGTCAGCCCCTCGGGCCAGCCGAGCAAGCTCACCGGTGCCCCCACGAGGGCACTCGAGCACGACGAGGTGCTCGACATCATCGAGGAGTTCATTGCGGCGGGCGTGCGCGTCTGGAAGAGCGGTGCCGACGCCGTCGAGCTGCATTGCGCACACGGCTACCTGCTCTGCCAGTTCCTCTCGCCCTACACCAACCACCGCGACGACGAGTTCGGTGGCAGCCTGGAGAGGCGCGCGGAGATCGTCCGTCGCATCATCGAGGGCATCCGCGAGCGCACGAGCCCCGAGTTCCCCATCATCGTGCGCCTGACCGCCGACGAGTACATGCGCATGGTCGGCATCGAGGACGGCATCACGCTCGAGATGGCCGTCGAGTACTGCAAGCTGTTCGAGCAGTGGGGCGCCGACGCCATCGACGTCTCCGCAGGCAACTACGAGACCATGAACTGGGCCTGGGAGCCGGTCGGCTTCGACGAGGGCTGGAAGTCCGTCAACGGCAAGACCATCGCCGCCGCGGTGGACATCCCCGTCATCGCCTGCTCAGTGGTGCGCCATCCCGAGACGGCCATGGACCTCATCGGCGTTGCCATGGTCGGATCCGCTCGCCAGTTCTTTGCCGACCCGGACTGGGGCAACAAGGTGCGCGAGGGTGCCGACAAGCTCATCCGCCCGTGCATCAGCTGCATGCGCTGCATCGAGAGCCTGATGGC
>CAMYZR010000224.1 GCA_947303905.1 uncultured Atopobiaceae bacterium | reverse complement strand
TGACGACCGTCCCGTCACCAGCGGGCGTGGCGGTGGCTCCAAGTCGGGCGGCAACCGTGGGCACATCACCGTCAACGTAGGCAACGGCGGATTTGTCGTTCATACGGGACCCACCCACACGCCTCAGCACCTCGGTGACTTCATGGGAGGCTACGGCTCTCCCTGGGTCGTCGGCAGCGGTTACAACACCTATCGTCCTACCGCCAATTCCGCAGAGGTCATCCTCGGCATGGGCCTGGGAGCGCTGCTCAACAGCATGTCCACCGTCCAGCAGCAGGTCACGACTACCAACTCCGGCCAGAACGACACCTTCCGTGGGTATCGCCTTGTAGAGAACGTCGTGCCCCTTCGCAGCCCCATCTACTGCATCGGCGAGATCTATCGCAACGGCATCGATGTCTACATGGGTCGCTCGCTGGCCAAGGACTACCCCACCTCCTACTTTGCGACCAAGCCCGAGTCCGAGGTACTCTCGGCCATTGGCACCAACTAACGACAGACAGGAAGGCAGATCATGGCAGAAGAAAGCTCGAGGAAGCGCAAGCGTCCCGTCAACCGCAGGTTCATCGATGCTGAGACCGGCGAGGAGGTGGCCGCCAGTACCGTCGTGACCAACGCCGACGATGTCGCGCGCGAGGTTCGCGTGCACAAGGTCACCGCCTCTGGCGACCCCGGCAAGCGTCGTCCCATCGCCATCGCCCTGTGGGTTGCCGCCATCGTCTTCGAGGTGCTGGCATGGCTGGTCTTCAACGGAACGCTCACCAGGCTCCCGGGCAAGGCGCTCATCTGGCTCATCGCGTTCATCGTGCTCGACCTCATCTGCGTGGTGGTGGCAGGCCAGCTCTGGAAGCAGGCCAACCACATCGATCCGCCTTCCGAGGCCAACAAGATCGAGTTCTTCCTCAAGTCCCAGCTTGGCGCCATCCTTTCCGCCGTGGCCTTCGTGCCGGTCATCATCCTGATGCTCACCGACCAGGAGGCCGACAGCCAGACCAAGAAGTTTGGCACCATCGCCGCCATCATCGCCCTGGTCATCGGCATGGGCACCTCGATCGATTTCCATCCCGTCTCGGCTGAAGACCTCGCCGAGGCCGAGGAGAACGCCATCGCGCTCGGCACGGGCACCGTGTACTGGACCGAGTTCGGCCACGTGTATCACCTGAACCCCAACTGCCAGGCAATCATCAACTCCGCAGACATCTACCAGGGCGACGTGCAGGCAGCCTTCGAGGCCGGCCGCACCCGCGCCTGCAAGTTCTGCGCAAACGAGAGCGGCTCTGACGTGCTCAAGGACCTCGCGTCGACCGACGACGAGAAGGCCGATGCCACCACGGAGGCAGATGTCGAAGCCGACGCTGAGGAGACAGAGGTCGACGAGGCCGCATAGCCAAAGCAAACATGGGACGCTAGTCTCGCTCTCTGCCACTCGCTCTCGACCGAGACACAAAAGTCCCCTCCACCCGTCAAGGTGGAGGGGACTTTTCTCAGCCTTTTGCTGGCGGTAATCCTAGAACTCGGCGTTGCCGACGGTGCGCGGATGCGGCAGGACGTCGCGGATGTTGGAGACGCCCGTGAGGTACATGACGAGGCGCTCGAAGCCCAGGCCAAAGCCCGCGTGACGGCAGCCGCCATAACGGCGCAGGTCGAGGTAGTAGCGATACTGCTCGGCCTCCATGCCCAGCTCGGCTATGCGGCGCTCGAGCACGTCGAGGCGCTCCTCGCGCTGGGAGCCACCGATGATCTCGCCGATGCCCGGAACCAGGCAGTCAGTTGCGGCCACGGTCTTGCCGTCGTCATTCAAGCGCATGTAGAAGGCCTTGATCTCGGCGGGGTAGTCGGTGACGAAGACCGGCTGGCCGAAGTGCTTCTCGGTGAGGTAGCGCTCGTGCTCGGTCTGAAGGTCGCAGCCCCAGCTCACGGGATAGTCGAACTTGGTGCCCTTGGCCTGCGCCTCCTCGAGGATCTTGATGGCGTCGGTGTAGCTCACGCGGGAGAAGTCTGCGGTCGAGACGTGCTCGAGGCGATCGAGCAGGCCCTTGTCGACGAAGCGGTTGAGCATGGCCAGCTCGTCGGGGCACTTGTCCATGACCGTACGGATGACGTACTTGAGCATGTCCTCCGCCAGGTTCATGTCGTCCTCGAGGTCCGCGAAGGCAATCTCCGGCTCGATCATCCAGAACTCGGCCGCATGGCGCTTGGTGTTGGAGTTCTCGGCGCGGAAGGTGGGTCCGAAGGTGTAGATGTCGCCAAAGGCCATGGCAAAGTTCTCGCCGTTGAGCTGGCCCGACACGGTGAGGCTCGCCGGCTTGCCAAAGAAGTCCTGGCTCCAGTCGACCTCTCCGTTCTCGAGACGCGGCGGGTTGTCCACGTCAAGGGTGGTCACGCGGAACATCTCGCCCGCACCCTCGGCATCCGAGGTGGTGATGATGGGCGTATGCACGTACAGGAACCCGCGCTCCTGGAAGAAGCAATGGATGGCGTGCGCGGTCACCGAGCGGATGCGGAACACGGCGCGGAAGAGGTTGGTGCGCGGGCGCAGGTGCTGCACGGTGCGCAAAAACTCGACGGTCGTGCGCTTCTTCTGCATCGGGTAGCCCTCGGCAACGGGACCCTCGATCTCGATGCAGCTTGCCTGAAGCTCGAAGGGCTGCGGACGGTCGGGCGTGAGGGCGAGGGTGCCCGTAACGATAAGGGCCGTACCCACGCCCTGCGCGGCGATGGTGTCGTAGCTCTCAAGCGACTCACGGTTCATTACCACCTGTAGGTCCTTGAAGCAGCTTCCGTCATTGAGCGTGACAAAGCCGAAGTTCTTCATGTCACGGATGGACTTGACCCATCCGGCAACGGTCACCGTCTGCCCCCCAAGCTCCTGCGCGTCGGCATAGAGCTGGGCAATCCTCATACGGTCCACAGGTATCTCCTTGTTACGTGCGCCAAGGCGCTCTTGCGGTCAATCTGTTAATGATAGCGCTAGATGACCTTCCGCTCCCCCACGATGACGCATTGACGAGCGAACAGGACAACTTCTGCGCCTTCTTCCCCACAAGAGTGGGGGCACGATTTTAACAGGTACCTGTGTTATGTGAAGACGCCATGAACTCTCGCCTGTCTTCGTGATTTAATCAGGTACCTGTTATTCTTGAGGTCGAACACCGTGGCACTCTCGAAAGGATACAAATGAAGTACGACAACCACAGGGACCAGCATTCTTATGGCGAGGTACCCCTCGCCCGCAAGGTGGGGCGCATGGGGCGTCTCATCCACCGTTACTACGACGCGCAGGCACACAATTACGGCGACCTGGGCGACCCGCTACGCGGCCAGGGCCGCGTGCTTGCCCTGCTCAAGGCCAAGCCCGAGACCACCCAGCGCGAGCTCTCATACCTGCTCGACATGCGCCAGCAGTCGCTGTCGGAGCTTCTCGCCAAGCTTGAGGAGAAGGGCTTCGTCACGCGCGAGAAGTCGCAGGAGGACGGGCGTGTGACCGTCGTTCGCCTCACCGACGAAGGCGTAACGGCAGCCCCCTCCCCCGAGCAGATGCAGGCTCGAGCCGATGCGCTCGACTGCCTGACTGACGAGGAGCGCGAGCAGCTCGAGGCTCTGACGAATAAGGTTCTCGTGTCGCTCGAGGGCAAGCTCAGCGAGATGGGCATCGACCCGAATCACGGGCATCGTCCCCCGCATGGGCCGCACGGACCACACGGGGATCATCACATGCGCCGAGCGCACGACAACAGGGACTAGCCAGCTCTCCCCTGTTTCCCCTTTCAGTGCAAATGCGCCATGCAAAAAGCGGCTCACCACAGG
>CAMYZR010000223.1 GCA_947303905.1 uncultured Atopobiaceae bacterium | reverse complement strand
TCGACCGCTCCGGCGAGATCGACCACGTGCAAGACATCATCGTACAGGCGCTGGCCGCCTCGCCGACGACGACCCTCTTGGTGTGCGGTGACGACCCGCTCTGCATGGGCGTGGCCGAGCGGGCCCAAGCGGCCGGCACCACGGTGCTCGCCTTTGGCATCGACGAGGACCTGGGTCTGCCAGGCGACCGCGTACCCGAGGCCCGCTTCTGCCAGCGCTGCGGTACCGAGCTCTCCTACGCCTACCGCTCCTATGCGCAGCTCGGCGCCTTCCGCTGCCCCTCCTGCGGCTTTGCGCGACCAGAGCTCGACTACCGGGCCACCCACGTGCGGCTGGAGCATGCGGGCGTGGCCTTTGACCTGGCGTGTGATGAGACGAAGGCCTGGCGAGTGAGCGTGGGTGACGGAGGCGTGTACCTCGTCTACAACCTGCTTGCCTCCGCGGCGCTCGCCCTGCGTGCCGGGGTGGAGCCAGCCACGTTCCAGCAGACACTCGATGGCTACGACCCTGGCAACGGCCGGCTCCAGCACCTGGTGGTGGACGGGCGACCGGTGGTGCTCAACCTTGCCAAGAACCCCACTGGCCTCAACCAGAACATCGCCCTCATGCTGGCCGACGACCGTCCCAAGGCGGTCCACATCATCATCAACGACGAGGCCAACGACGGGCATGACGTCTCGTGGCTTTGGGACGTCGACTTTGAGCGCCTTGCGGGACGCTCGGACGTGCGCATAGTGACCGCTGGTGGCCTGCGTGCCAACGACCTGCAGGTTCGCCTAAAGTACGCGGGCATCACGGCACCGATTGCCACGCAGGTGAGCGATGCGCTCGCACAGGCAGACGCGCTACCGGCCGAGGACCCGCTCTATGTGCTCACCAACTATTCGGCGCTCTGGCCCACCAAAGCGGAGCTCGAGCAAAGGAGTCGGCAGGATGGGTAACGGACGCGCGCTGCAGATACTGCACCTCTACCCCGAGCTGCTCAACCTCTACGGTGACTCGGGCAACATCCTGGTGCTGCGCAAACGCCTCGAATGGCGGCGCCTGGGCTGCACGGTGCGCGAGGTGCACATGGGCGAGCGCGCCTCGCTCACAGACATCGACCTAGTCTTCATTGGCGGTGGCTCCGACCGAGAGCAACGGATCGTGTGCGACGAGCTGCAGCGGCAGCGCTCTGAGCTCGCGGCCTTCGTGGAGGACGGGGGCGTCCTACTGGCGGTCTGCGGCGGCTACCAGCTGCTGGGCCACAGCTACCTCATGGGAAACGAGGAGGTCCGCGGGCTCTCGCTCGTGGATCTCTACACCGACCGAGGCAGCCCGCGGCTGATTGGCAACGTGGCGGTGGGGAGCCGCATTGCGCCGCAGCCCATCGTGGGCTACGAGAATCATGGTGGTCGCACGCACCTGGGAGCGGGAGTGAAGCCGCTCGGACGCGTGCTCTTTGGGCATGGCAACGACGGAAAGAGTGGCCAGGAGGGTTGTCTCTACCGCAACGTGGTAGGCACATACGTGCACGGACCGCTACTGCCCAAGAACCCAAGCGTAGCCGATTGGCTCCTTACCCGGGCACTCGAGCGTCGCGGGGACACCGGAGAGCTCGAGCCGCTCGACGACACGGAGGAGCTCGCCGCAAACGGGGCGATGTGCAAGCGACTGCTCTAGCGAGCGAAGGCTCAGAACTTGCGCGCACGTGACCGGAGGCGTGGGAAAGGGGAAAATCCCTTGTCCCACGCCAGGGTCGATCCTGAAAGCGCGGGGCGCCCAGGTCTTGCCCAGGCGCCCCTGCGAGTTACGAAACCGGATGGTACTTCGCGCCTACGCGTCAAAGTCGGTGGTCTTGGAGAGATCGGCCCACTTCTCCAGCTCCTCGAGGCGGGCGTTGAGCGCACCGCGCACGGCTGCAAGGGCGTCAGAGCCCAGGTAGAGACGCAGCGGGGTGTCGTCGGCCTCGATAGCCTTGATGATGGGATAGCCGGCCTTCAGCGGGTCACCGGGCTGCTGACGCATGTTGACGTTCTGGGCGACGGAGCGCTTGTGGGCGGTCTCGGCGTAGTCGCCCACGGTGTTGTCGGAGCCCTTGAGCGAGGTGTCATAGAAGTGGGTGCGGAAGGCGCCCGGCTCCACGATCATCGCCTTGATGCCCAGCGGCGCAACCTCGGCGCGCAGACCCTCGGTCATCAGCTCGACAGCGGCCTTGGTGGCGGCGTAGTAGCCGGAGGCAGCGCCCGTGCGCACGGCACCGATGGAGCTGACGTTGACGATGGCGCCATCATGACGCTCGCGCATGCCCGGCAGGACCTTCTTGATCATAGCAACCATGCCAAAGAAGTTGGCGTCGAACATGGCCTGGACGCCCGCGGGGTCAGCCTCCTCGACGGAGCTGCGGTAGCAGTAGCCAGCATTGTTCACCAGCACGTCTACTTGGCCGAACTTGGCGACGGCAGCCTCGTAGGCAGCGTCGATGGAGTCCTGCTCGGTGAGGTCAAGCGCCACGGCGAGCGCCTGCTCGGGATAGTCGGCCACGATGCCCTCGACCTTAGCGGTGGTGCGGGCGGTCACGACCGCGTTGTAGCCGGCCTCCAGGACTGCGCGGGCGATGCCCTCGCCAATGCCACCCTCGGAGCAACCAGTGATGAGCCACGTCTTTGCCATGATGCACTTCCCTTCTCTCGCCCCTTCGGGCGCCTTTTCCCTGACTCCATTATGCGGGCGGCACCAGGTGATGTACACTGCAAGTCAGGAAAGTCAGCTTGCGCGAGACGCAATCTGAAGGAGGGCTTATGGAGCTAGAGCAATTGCATCAGTTGGATGAGGTTGCGCGATGCGGGACGCTTCAAGCCGCAGCGGAGCGCCTGCACCTCTCGCAGTCGGCCCTCTCGCGATCGCTCCGGCGCCTCGAGGACGACCTCGGCCAGCCGCTCTTTGACCGTACACGCAACTCGATGAGCATCAACGCCGCAGGTCGCCTCGCCCTCGAGCACGCACGCCTCATCCTGGCGGAGGAGCGTCGCCTGCGTGACGACTTTGCCACGCTCGCCAAACGCGAGCGCACCATCCGCGTGGCAAGCGTCGCCCCCGCACCCACATGGCGTTTGAGCTCGTTGGTGCTCGAGCAGTACCCCACCACCATCGTGGAGCCTGACATAGCCTCCGAGCGGGACGTGGACTCCCGTTTGCTCAACGGAACCTGTGACCTTGCCATAACGGCATACCAGCCCTCGCTTCCCACCATCAGCTCTCTGCGCTTCATGCACGAGGACCTCTACGCCAACGTCCCCGTGGGCCATGTGCTGCACGACCGCGAGTCGCTCACCTTTGCGGAGCTCGACGGGCTCACCTTCCTGGTTTACGGCGGCATTGGCTTCTGGCACGACATCCACACCCGCATGCTGCCCTTTGCCCAATTTGTGTCGCAGCCCGACCGTACGATCTTCTTGCAGCAGGTACGCACGTCCAACCTGCTCACCTTCACCACCAACGCCCCGGAGAACACGAGCCGCCACGAGTCTCGTCGGGCCATCCCCATCACCGACCCCGAGGCCCACGTGACGTTCTACCTGTGCATGCGCACGGATGCGCCTGATCGCGTCAGGGCGCTTTTCGAGCTAGCACAAGCGACTGAGGAGGCATCACTGTGACCAACGCACGACAGGGAGACGAGCCGACCATCAACTACGTCAGCCTGAGCAAGGCGATGTCAAAGGCGCTGCGCCACCGCCCAGACCGCATCGGAATCACGTTGGCACCTGATGGCAGCGTAGACCTCAGCGAGTTTATCGATGCCCTCAACCGCAGCGGTGGATGGCCGAGGCCAGTCGCCGAAG
>CAMYZR010000222.1 GCA_947303905.1 uncultured Atopobiaceae bacterium | reverse complement strand
CCATGAGAGACCAACGCCCCGGCAACGGGGCGTTTTTCATGCGGGGCGGACCCCCAGGGTTTCGAACCCGGGAGGGCGCGACATGCCTGAGGCATGTCGCGGGGTGAGCGGAGCGAACCCCAGGAGCGCCGCCGGCGGCGGCGCGGCGAAACCCTAACGGCCCACCATGAGAGACCAACGCCCCGGCAACGGGGCGTTTTTCATGCGGGGCGGACCCCCTGTCTGTCCGAGGCGTCGAGGCCATCCTTTGTCTCGGTTACTTGTGCCATAAACGGGTATCCTTCTGCTATGTGAACGACGTCCTTATGGACTTGCATAGAAGGGATAGGTCATGGCAGCTAGTAACGATGGCTACTGGTCTCGATCCTATGGGCTGCTCACGAGGGACCAGGGCTGGATCAAGCCTCTTCTTGTCTTGGCGGCAGCGCGCATGGTACCGATCATCGGCCCCTTTGGCGCTGATGGCTATGCGCTCGAGTGGGCCCGCCTCACCTCGTGGGGAGTGGATTCTTCTCCAAAGCAGAAGAACGTTGATATCGGAGCTTGCATCGGAAGTGGCGCTCGGGCATTCGTTGTCGCCTTGGGCTACGGGATGGTCATCGGGCTGGTGAGCCTCTTGTTCCGCACCATATTCGGTGTGGCTCTGGGCGGCATTTTTAACTTGTTTCTCGGCGCGGTCTGCGGAGTGTTCGTAACCATAGCCAAGCTGCGTGCAACCATCTATCAAACCATCGGTGCCGGTTATCAGTTCAATCGCCTCGGGGACATGGTAAAGCGTGACTCCAACGGCGTGCTGCACATCATCGGCATGAGCATGCTGCTCGGTCTGATTGTTGGCGTAGTTGCCACAGTGCTTTTCGGAACGGTGCTCGCAGCCAACTTTGCAAAGTTCATCGGCGCGGCCATAGAGTACGAAATGTACGACTATGTCGATGAGTATTACCTAGTGAGCACGCTCCTATCCTCTCTGGCGGGATCACTCCCGGCGATTATGGTCTTGGTCTATCTGATGATGATCGCCACTTCGTTTACGAACCTCATCATCACAACCGCCGTCGGTCTGTGGCTGCGTCAGTTTGACGTACGCAGCTGGGGCCAGTCCTCAGATCCCCTGCCTGGCGATGATTCTGGTGCTTATGCAGGTACGGCGGGGTATCAGCAGAATGCTGACGTGCCTACTGGAGGATACGGGGCTCCTGCGGCCGACGCCTCTGCATGGCAGGAGCCAGTGACCCCCGCAAGCCAGCAGCAAGTCTCCTATGACTATCAGCCCATGCCGATCCCAGTACCGACACCGAGCTCGTCTGACGCAATGCCCGTTGCAAGCGAGCCTGCCGTGCAGCCGAAGGGCGAGGCAAGCATCGCGTCGACGCGCACCTTCTCCCTTGAAGACGCCGCCGATGGAGAGGCGGTGCTCATGCAACCGGTTGTGGAGCCCAAGCCTGTGGAGCCCGAGTCCGAGACTTTCGTTTTGGAGACGGTATCCGACACCGTTGCAGAGTCCGAGCCTGAGCCCTTCGTTTTGGAGACGGCACCAGAGCCCGTGGCTGACCCCGAGCCTTCAGACGAGCATGAACTCACGACGGAGGAGGTCCTCGAGCAGGTAGAGGCTGCCATCCACAAGGCAGATATGACTGCGCCCGAAGCCGAAGAGCCAGCAATGCCTGAGAAGCCACGCACCTTCTCGCTCGACGATGTTGCACTGGCCACGGCAGACGACGAAATCGTCGTCGAGGATTCGCCTGAGGACGGGTACGAGGACGAAGACGAAAGCGATGATGCGGAGAGGGTTGCCTCTGACGATGTGATCACCAAGGTCATCCCGCTTGGAGGGACGAGCGAGGAGCCAGAGGAATAGGTCTCACCCATAACGGTTCAAGGAGGCGCGGAGGTTGTGCACGTGCAGCGTCCGCGCCTTTCGCATTTTGAATAAACGGACGAATACGTGTAGATTCTGATTCACGATACCGCGTGCAGTGGGTGCCTTTTTGCATGTTGGTGAAAACGACACAGGTGTCTACCTGCCCCAACCATGCTTGCGGCAACCTTCTGGCAAGCATGGGGCAACTGGCGACCTACCTTGCGCCAACCTCCATGGCCTACCTTTGTGTGTGGGTACTGTATGGGAGGACACGGCATTTCAAATCTGAAGCCTTAAAACCGCAGGCAGATGTGTTAGGATACAAGACCGTTCTTTCCTGCTCCGGCACATACTCACCGACCGGAGCCGTTTAGCCCAGAGGAGGTGACTACATGAAGGCCTATGAACTGCTGTATTTTGTCGATCCCGCAGCAACCGAGGAGATGCGCGCCGGCGCTATGAAGCGCATTGAGGTCGCTATCACCGCTAACGGTGGCACGATTGATTCCGTCGAGGATTGGGGCAAGCGCAAGCTTGCATTTGAGGTCGACAAGCTCAACGAGGGCGACTACACCCTCATCAACTTCCAGGCAGACCCCAGCGACATCGCCGAGCTCGATCGAGTTCTGCGCATCAACGACGCCGTGAAGCGTCACATGATCGTCCGTCGTCCCGTCGAGGAGTAAGCATGGAACCGCAGGTCAGTCCTGCGGATGAGAGGTAGTGTGCACTATGAGCATCAACAGGGTAAACATCTCCGGAAACCTTACGCGTGATCCTGAAATGCGCGCAACGCAGAGCGGGACCCAGATCCTGACCTTTGGCGTTGCCGTCAACGATCGTCGTCGTAATCCCCAGACGGGTGAGTGGGAGGACTATCCCAACTACATCGACTGTGTGGTCTTCGGAAACCGTGCCGAGCCGCTCAGCCGCTTCCTCAGTAAGGGCACCAAGGTCGCCGTGGAGGGCAAGCTCCGCTGGAGCCAGTGGGAGCGCGACGGCCAGAAGCGTAGCAAGATCGAGGTCATCGTGGACGAGGTCGAGTTCCTCTCGTCCAGGCAGCAGGGAGGCGACTACCAGTACCAGGGTGGAAGCCAGATGCAGCCTCAGCGTCAGCCGCAGATGTCCGCACCGACCTACTCCGCACCCCAGCCCCAAACCTATGCCCCACAGCCCTCGGTTCAGCAGACCCCGCCTCCCGCGGACGTCTACGACGAGGACATCCCGTTCTAAGACCGGCGGTCGTGAAGACCGTCAGATGAAAGGTACAAGAAGACATGGCTAGACAGCAGAGGCAAGTTGAACAGCGCCAGCCGCGTCGCAAGTACTGCCAGTTCTGCAAGGAGAACGTCGAGTTCATCGACTACAAGGACACGCAGCTCCTTCGCAAGTACATGACCGACCGTGGCAAGATCAAGCCCCGTCGCGTCACTGGCGCTTGCACGCAGCATCAGCATGACATCGCGCTCGCAATCAAGCGGGCTCGTGAGATGGCACTCGTCCCCTACACCGTCACCGTGGTTTCCAGCCGCGGCGGCCGCAGCCGCGGCTAAGACGGACACAAGGGAAGTGTCCTACCGTTGGGCGATGACATGAGCGACAGACGCCCAGTGGTGCCCGAGGGCCTCGAACCAAGCACAAGCCAGCTGGCTGTGCGCGAGGAGATGCCTCAATCGGGCAAGAACGCCACACGCGGTCTCATCTATGGGCTCGTATGGTGTTCGGTTGGCAGTGCTCTTGTGCCGTTGGCACCCGTAATAGCCTGCGTCCTTGTGGCGTTTGGCGCGGCGGTGGCCATAGGTACAGGGAGCCGTCGCGAGCAGGTGCTCGTGCTCGTTGCCGGTCTCGTTGCCGGCTTGCTGAGCTCGTACCTGCACTTTGGGGTGCATGAGGTTCCCAACACGGAGCTCTCGGTCATTTGCGCGTACGTGGTGGCCTGGGCCGTGGCAACGGGACGACTGCACACCGGAGGCCTC
>CAMYZR010000221.1 GCA_947303905.1 uncultured Atopobiaceae bacterium | reverse complement strand
GGAGCACGACGGTGCCCTCGGAGAAGGTGAGCGGGGTGGTGATGCCGATCAGCGTGGCGACCATGCCGCCGATGGCCATGAGGCCGACGATGCCGCAGGCGTACATGATCTTCTCCATGGTGCCGGACTGCAGGCGGTCGAGGAAGCTGTTGCCCATCTCGTAGCCGAACTTGCCGGCGTACCAGGTGATGGGGATGGAGAAGACGGCGGAGATGACCATGGCGAGCACGGGGCCGAGCATGGATCCCTGCGCGGCGAGCGCGGTGCCCAGGCCGAAGGCGATGGTGCGGATGGTGCCCTGGAAGAACGAGTCGCCGATACCGGAGAGCGGGCCCATGAGCGAGGTCTTGACCGCGTTGATGGTCTCGGGGTCGAAGTTCTCGGGATCGCGGGCGTACTCCTCCTCCATCGAGGAGGCGAGGCCGAGGACGAAGGCGCTGGTCTGCGGGGTGCAGTTGTAGAAGGCCATGTGGCGCTCGTAGGCTTCCTTGCGCTTGGCGACCTGCTCGGGGTCGTTCTCGTCGGGGTAGAGGCGGTCGATGGTGGGGGCGATGCCGTAGAGGAAGCCCATGTTCATCTGGCGCTCGTAGTTCCAGGAGTCCTGGATGGCCCAGCTCCGCCAGAAGTACTGGGAGTAACGCTTGTTGGGTGAGACCTGGATGGCGGTGGTGTTCTCAGACATTTCGCAGCCTCCCTTACAGCTCGTCGTCTTCGAGGGGATCGTAGTCGTCGTCAATGCCGGCGGCGGCGGTGGCGGCGGTGCCGCCCTGGTACTTGACGCTCATGAGGATGAGGGCCAGCAGCACGCCGAAGATCGAGATGCCGGTGACGTCGAGCCCCAGGTAGGCGCAGCCGAAGAAGCCCAGCAGGAAGAAGACCATCATGCCCTTGCTGGCCATCATGGACAGCAGCAGCGAGAGTCCGTAGGCGGTCAGCAGCTTGGCGGCAAAGTTGAGGCCGTTGGTGAACCATGCGGGGACGGCGTCGACGATGCCCTGCACGAAGTCGGTGCCCAAGTAGATGGCCAGGAACACGGGGATGAAGTACATGGTGGAGTACAGGATGGTGCCCCACACGATGTGGTAGTTGGTGGCCTCGCGGAAGTTGCCCTTCTCGATGGCGGCGTCGGCGCGGTGACCGAGGGCGGCGATGATGGTGCGGAAGGTCACGCCCAGCAGCTGGCCGAGCACGGCGATGGGGATGGCGATTGCGACGGCGGTCTCGGGGTCGGATCCGGTGAGGATCGCGAAGCTCGTGGCGATGATGCCGCCCATGACCATGTCGGGCGGGGTTGCGGCACCGACCTGCACGAGGCCCATGCTCATGAGCTCGATGGTGGCTCCGGACGCGAGGCCTGCCGCGGGGTTGCCCAGCAGGAGGCCGACGATGGCGGACGTGACGAGCGGCTGCTCGAAGTTGAGGCGACCGAGCAGGCGCGAGTCGAGCATCGCGAAGACCGCGACCAGACCGATGAGCACTGCCATTCCGATGGAGTTCATAGCCTCAATGCTCCTTTCAAAACTGACGAAATACCTGTCTGACGTGCGTTTTTGACAAAGCTGTCCCTGGCTGCGGCCGGCGGGCCCTTTCCGGGCCGCAGCCGAATGGGTGATATGGGAGGTTTGGACGGGCTCGGCCGTCCCGCGAGCCTAGATGCTCGTGATGTCGGTGCGGGTGTGGCCCGGCGTCTGCTGGCTGTAGATCTTCACGCCCGCGGCCAGGATGGCGCGCGTGTCCTCGATCTCGGAGGGCAGCAGGAAGACGGACTGGTCGACCTGCGTGGCGCCCGCGCGGTTGGCCGTGGCGCCGTAGTTGACCTCGGAGATCTCCGGGTGGGCCTGGGCGAAGGTCGCCAGGTCGTGCACGTTGCCGAAGATCATGATGATGTTCTCTTTGAGCTGCTTGACCTTGGGCATCCTGGCCATGATCTGCTCGAGCGTGAAGACGTTCAGGCGCACGCCCTGGGGCTTGGCGAGCTTGAGGGCGCTCTTCTTGAGGTCGTCGTTTGCGCTGGCGTCGTCCACGATGATGACGCGGTTGGCGCTGACGTGCTGAACCCAGGTGAAGCATACCTGTCCGTGAAGCAGGCGGTAGTCGAGGCGTACAAGCTTGATCATAGGTCGTCCTCCTCCTCTTCGTCCTGCATGCGCAGGGCAAGACTGCAGTTCTTGATTCCCTCAGCGGCCAGGGCGATGATGTCGGAGAGCTCCTCGTCCGTGGAGGGCCCCTCGTCCATCGCGAGCGTGATGACCAGCGGGAGGTTCATGCCGCTGATCAGCGTGACGTTGGGGTAGTCCCCCAGGAGCCCCACCATGTCGTTGTTGACGCTCGACCCGACCATGTCCGTGCAGATGATGACCTCGTCAGCCGGATCGAAGCCATCGAGCTCCCTGCGCACCTGGTTGGAGATGGGGTCCATGTCGTCGCGCTCGAGCACGAAGGTGGAGAGGTTGTCGACCTCGCCGACGATCATGCCGATGGTGTCGGCCATCCCCCTTGCCAGGTTTCCGTGTGATGCCAGGATCACGTGCCTCACTTGCCTGCTCCTTTCGTATCCGTGCTTCGTACTTGTATCTTTCTTGTATCCTTTATACCATACAAGTTAGTAACAAGATAGTACAAGTTAGAAACAACCACTTACCGTTCACATACAACCGTTCACGGCCTAAACACGTCACAGGGCGTCCTCGCGGTGCCGACGCACGCTCTCCACGGCGCCTCCCAGGTCGGTCTGGGCCCCATAGAAGCCGATCAGCTGCTCGGCCGCGAGCACCGTGCGCACGCCGTGCGCCTCCCCGGGCCTGGCATGGGCGTTCATGATCGCGATCGAACCGAGCACGCATCCCAACCCTGTGAGCTTGCCAACCGTGCAGGGCTCTCCCAGCAGCAGTACGCCGATGCAGGCCGAAACCGCCACCTCGACCGAGGTGATGACCGCCACCTGCGCGGTCTCCACGCCGCCCGCCATCCCCCGTTGGTACAGGATGTGGGCGAGCACCGTCGACACGCCGCCATAGAGCAGCGATGCCAGGGCGGGCGCCGGCCGGAGCACCAGGGCGAGCTCGCCTGAGCCCAGCGCGGGCAGGGCGAGGGCCACCACCGCGGTGAGTGACCCGTAGCAGACGATGGCGAGGGGATGGCTGTTGCCCACGACGGGCTTACTGAGCACTGCTACCAGCGAATACGTGAAGCCGTAGGCCAGTCCCGCCGCGAGTCCCGTCAGGCTGGATCCACCTGCCGCAAATCCGCCGCCCGCAGAGACCACCAGCACCACGCCGACGAAGTTGCACGCGATGGCCCCCAGCTTCTGCCGGGTGAGCGCCTCTCCGTACAGGCGCCAGGACATGAGGCACCCGAAGACCGGTGCGGTGTACAGCAGCACCGTCGTGGTAGAGACGCCGACCCGAGAGATGGCGTAGGCGGAGAGCACCCCGCCAAGGGCGTTCGAGAGGAGCCCCATGCCCACGCAGCACGCAATGTGCTCTGGCCGCAGGGCGAGCACGTTGCCTCGTGCCCGCGCCGAGGCAGCCGAGACGGCAGGCCCCAGCACCACGAGCGCGCAGAGGTGGCGGACGAACACGATGGAGAGAGGCCCCATCCCCGCTTGCACCAGTACTTGTACGTACAAGCCGTTGAATCCCCAGAGCGCCCCCGCACACAACAGCAACAGCACGCCACGCACGCGCCGATCCATGTCGACCACCTGCCGTCTCAGCCTGCCTACCATCCTGTCATCGCACTAGTACTGAACCTTCCACATGTAGCGGCGGGTCATGTAGTCCTTGTGCGTGACGGCGGAGAGTGCGCGCATGTACACGTTGTTGAGGATGGGCGAGAAGATCAGGTGGTTGA
>CAMYZR010000220.1 GCA_947303905.1 uncultured Atopobiaceae bacterium | reverse complement strand
GCAATAGAGACAAAGGCGTCTTCCAGATTGTCAGCGCCGCCTGTCGCAAGAATCTCCGCCAGGGAGCCTGCGGCAGCAATCCGTCCGGAAACCATGATGGCGATCCGGTCTGAAAGATGTTCCGCTTCTTCCATATAATGTGTTGTGAGCACGATTGTCATCTTCCCCTTGAGCTGTTCAATTTCACGCCAGAGTTCGCGTCTCGCAAGGACATCCAGGCCCAGCTCGTCGGCGATACCGCATCCTTCGACCTCAAGGCCGCTCCCACGCCGAGCGCCGCGGAGGAGCCGGAGCCCGCAGAGGACCCCGCACCCGTCGAGGAGCCCACGCCCGAGCCCGAGGAGCCGACCTACGTCCCCGCGACGCTCGACATCGACTTCGACGCCCTGGCCAAGAAGACCGACAACGAGACCTGGGCCAACCTCGACTCCTACGTGAGCTCCCTCACCCCGAGCATGACCAACGAGTACACTGGCCTCTTCGAGGGCTACAACCTCGTGTTCATCTCCGCCGAGGCCTTCACGGGCGAGGCGATCCGCCCCGACATCACCCCGACGCTCTACCAGATGTGGGAGGAGGGCATCCAGCTCACCGACTACTACCAGTTTGACACCGCCGGCACCACGGGCGGAGAGTGCGCCAACATCTTTGGCCTGCTAGCGACCGAGGGCGGAAGCTCCGTCAGGGGCACGGCCACCCACAACAACTACCTCACGCTGGGCAATCTCCTCAACCGCCGCGGCTACAACGGCTGGGCCTTCCACAACAACACCTACACCTACTACGGGCGCGACGCGACGCACAACAACCTAGGCTACAGCAACGGCTACATGGGCTATGGCAACGGCATGGAGCAGTGGGTCACCTGGCAGTGGCCGCAGAGCGACCTCGAGATGCTCGAGGGCACCTTCGAGAACCTGTACGGCGACGCCTCGCCCTTCAACGTCTACTACATGAGCGTGAGCGGGCACAGCAACTACGACCCCAGCGACAACATCATGGCCCAGAAGAACTGGGACGTCGTCAAGGACCTGTCCTACTCCAACCGCGTGAAGGGCTACCTCGGTGCCAACGTGGAGCTCGACCGCGCCATGGAGTACCTGCTCGCGCAGCTCAAGGAGAAGGGCATCTACGACAAGACCGTCGTCGTGATCTCGGCCGACCACTTCCCCTACGGGCTGGACGACGACGCGGCCATCGGGCACCTCCCCTACCTCTCCGAGCTGTACGGCTACGACGTGACCGACATCTTCAAGCGCGACCACAACCGCCCCATCATCTGGTGCGGGTCGCTGGCCGAGCAGGGCCTCCACATCAGCGTGGACGACCCCACGATGTCGATCGACCTTCTGCCCACGCTGTGCAACCTCTTCGGGCTCGAGTGGGACTCGCGCCTGCTGCCGGGCCGCGACGTGCTGGACCCCAACACCGAGGGCATCGCCTTCGACCTCAACTACGACTGGCGCACGAGCCTCGGCACCTACTGGGCCGGCTCGGGCAAGTTCAAGGCAGCCAAGGGGGCCGAGGTCCCCGAGGGCTACGTCGAGCAGCACAACGCGATCGTGGCGAACAAGATCAGCTACTGCCACGCCGTCCTGACCAGCGACTACTACCGCCACGTCTTCGGCAAGCCCGAGGACGTCCAGGCCGTGCACGACAAGGCCGCGAAGGAGCGCGAGAAGGCGCAGAAGACCCAGGAGGCCCTCGAGGAGCTCGAGGAGCTGGGGGCCAAGGCGCACAAGGACTGATGCGCAGGTCCCACGCATCACCTCTCCTGTCCGCCGCTTGTGCTAGGCTTTTCTCCTGCCGCACCCACCGAGAAGGAATCACATGGTCCTTGCAGAAGCCATAGAGCTCGCCAACGCGTTCTCCCTGCCGGGGTTCTTCTCCGACGACGTCACGCTCACCGAGGAGCGCCGCCGCAACGAGGAGGCCATCTCGCTGCTCATGGCGGCCTGGTTCGAGGCGCCCGCGGGACAGGAGCCCTTCTCCTTCGACCTCGTGCGTGCCCTTGCGGACAGGAACCGCACCACCTGCGACGCCTTTGGGGCCGAGCGCCTGCGCGACGCCAACGGCGTCAACCTGCAGCGCAAGCTTCCCGACAAGGACCTGGTGCATGCGGTGGCAAAGCTGCAGCGTCGTCGCGACACCCAGGTCGCCCGCACGGCCGGGGCGGGCATCCGCGACCTGGGCATCGCCATGGCGGAGGCCCCCTTCAAGGGCGCCGTCATGGGCTTCGACATCGAGACCACCGACCGCAACCCCGACCGCGGCTACATCATCAACCTGGGCCTGGCCTTCATGGAGCTCACGCCCGACGCCGTTCCGCGCGAGGGCCACGCGGCCTACTTTGGCATCCCCGAGATCTACCGCGAGAAGGGCGTGCCCCTCTCCGACATCCACCAGATCACCTGGAGCCAGCTCGAGGGCAAGACCCCCTTCCGCGACGACAAGAAGGTGCAGAAGGCCCTGCTCAAAGCCTTCTGCAAGCTTCCGTACATGGCTCACAACGCCGCCTTCGAGGACTCCTGGCTCATGCTTCACCTCGACGGCTACGCCGAGGCGCGCAAGGCCGGGAAGGTGACCATCGTCGACTCGCGCGACATCTGCCGCCGCATCGACGTGGACGGGCGCTCGCTTCCGCGCGAGTCCTTCCCCAACACGCTGGAGAACTGGGCCCGCCGCCGCGGAACCCTTGGCGCCGACGAGAAGGAACGCCATCTGGGCCTCGACGACGTGTTCCTGATGCTGCGCACCGTGCAGGCGGAGCTGGTTCTGCGCAACATGCTGTAGGGCCGTTGCAGCCCCGCGCATAGCGGACAGCTCACTCAGATTGTTTCTCGCCGATTTTTGGCGCATATTTTGCCGCTTGTCGTGAATCAAAACCGTCCGCAGTGTCAAAGTGATACAAAGTGCCGCATCCCCCGGCGGCAAGAACGGTTCCCAGATAAGGAGTCATCATGCGCGTAGTGCTTATCTACAACGACGGTCTCATCGATTCCTTCGACACCATCTATGATCCCGACCAGGAGTACGCCCACGCTCAGCTCATGACCTTCGTTGAGGAGGACGACGAGATCGAGGGCCGCTTCACCACCGGTATCGACCTGGTGCCCATCATCCACACGCATGCCCACGAGCAGGCCACCATCCGCCGCATCTGCACGACCAACTTCACCTCCAGCTATCCCCATGGCTCCCGCCCGTCCATCGCGGTCGTGTGCAGCATGGTCCCCGGCCTGGAGAAGCTCATCGTCGACGGCGCGGTCATCTGGGAGGGCGAGCCCGCCCCCTACATCGCCGACGACCACTACGAGGGCGTCTACGTCGAGGAATAGGCTCCAGCGACGCATAGCGTGCGACCACAGGCCCGCTGCCGCAAGGTGGCGGGCCTTCTCTTGTTCGTGCGAGACCGAGATTATGGGCCGCGATCGCACTCTGCGGAGCCGAGGGTGCCGTTTCGTGCAAGAAAACCCGTTAGTGTGTCACGCGAGCTGACCATCACGTCGCAGGCATCTTCGGCGGACGAATTTGACCTGCGCTTTTACAATCCGAAGTCAATCCTCGCCAGGTGTCCTCACCTACACGTGACACACTAATGGAATAAGTTGCACGAATCAGCCACTCCCGCTACGCAAACCGCTTGGGTCTGGCTGCCAGGGCTAAGTCAACTGGCGCAAAACCACGGATGTGACTTCTGTCACACATACGAAACAGCCCTCCGCTACCCTCTTGGAGGTTCGAAAGCCACGGGACAACCGCGGAGGAAGAGAGGTACCCCATGAAGATCGGTTGCGTCAAGGAAATCAAGAACAACGAGTATCGCGTCGGCCTGACCCCCGACAACGTCAAGAGCTAC